>JBAVCR010000561.1:0-16288 GCA_049586815.1 Anaeromyxobacteraceae bacterium | reverse complement strand
GGTCGAGCACGCGGGTGTCCCGGATCTTCACGACCGCGGAGGGGTTCGCCTGCGGCGGCACGGGGAGCGCAGGCGAAGGAGCGAGTGCGAGGAGGAGCAGCAGCGGTGCGGATGTCGGAAGGCGGCGTCGGCGTGGGCGGGCGACCTTGGGCACGGCAGAAGAGTCTTGGACTCGGGCCTCCGGGTCAAGGGCCAGGCACGCCCAACCAGGGCGGGGGGCGCTCCGCGCGGCGCGGAACCGGTTGGAGGCGCAGCGGGCGCGGGTTAGATTGCCCGGCCGGAGGCCGAATGCACCTCGTGACGATGATCGCCGCCCTGGCTCTCTCCGCCGATCCGGTGGCCTTCGTGGCCGTCGCACCCGGATACCCCGGGACGACCGCCGAGGCCCAGGCCTCGATGGACGCCTTCGCGAGCGCACTCGCAGCCGCCGCGGGTCTTCCTGCCGGCTCGGTGGTGGCGAGCTACCACGAGAAGGACAAGGCCGGCGTCGAGCGGCTGCAGAAGCCCGACGCGGCGCTCGGCATGGTGGCGTTGCCCTTCTTCCTGCAGCAGGCGGACGCGCTCCAGCTCGAGCCCCGGCTCTCCGCCGTGCAGAAGGGCGCAGGCGCCACCGAGACCTGGGCGCTCGTCGCGAAGAAGGGGCGGGTGACCGGGCCGTCCTCCCTGGAGGGTTGGCAGGTGATTTCCATCGCCGGGTACGCGCCCGCCTTCGTGACCGGCACCGCGCTGGCGGGCTGGGGCCGGATGCCCGGGAGCGTGAAGGTGGTGCAGAGCGGGCAGGTCCTGTCGGCGCTCCGGAAGGCCGCGGCCGGGGAGAACCTCGCGGTGCTCCTCGACGGGTCCCAGGCGGCCGCCCTGCCAGGGCTGCCGTTCGCCGCCGACCTGGAGGTGGTGGCCCGATCGGCGCCCTTGCCGACCGGCCTCATCGTGACCGTCGGGAAGAGGCTCTCCCCCGACCGCTGGAAGGCCTTCGAGAAGGCGCTCCGCCAGATGGCGTCGAGTCCCGCGGGGACGGCGGCGCTGGAGGCCATCCGGCTCCAGGGCTTCGCCCCGCTCGATGCGGCCGCCGTCGCCGCGGCCCGCAAGGCCTACGGAGCGGCCGCCCGGTGAGGGGCAGGAACCGGCTTTGGTGGCTCGTCGTCCTCCTCGGAGCGGGTTGCGCCGCCGCCCTGAAGGAGCCACCTCCCATCTCGTCCATGGCGCGCCCCGACACCGGCTCGGTCCCGGCGAGCGCGCTCCTCCAGGAGGCTGCCGAGGAGTACGACCGGAGGCCCGACAAGGCCGCCGTGGCCCGGTCCGGGGGGCTCTGCCTCGCAGCCGCGAGCGCCGACGAGGCGAGCGCCGCCGGTCTCGTCTGCGCCATCCGCGCGAAGAGCTGGCTCGCCGAGCGGGAGAAGGACGTCCAGGTGCGGACCGACCTGGCGGTGAGCGCCGTGCAGGCGGGCCAGTGGTGCCTGCGAAGGGAGCCGGGCTCCCCCGCCTGCAAGTTCTGGCTGGCGGTCGCCCTCGGGTTGCAGGCGCGGGACAAGCCCTCCACGGTGGAGGACGGCCTGAAGCGCATGGCCCAGCTGCTCCGGGAGGCGGCGAAGGAGTCGCCTCTCTACGACGAGGCCGGTCCCGACCGGGCCCTCGCCATCCTCCTGCTGCGCGCCCCGGGCTGGCCGCTCGGACCCGGGGACCTCGAGGAGGGGCTCGAGGTTGCCCGGAAGGCCGTCGAGCTCCGGCCGGACTTTCCGCCGAACCAGCTCGCGCTCGCCGAGGCGCTCCTCAAGAACGGCGACCGGGTGAAGGGGCGCGCGGCCGCCGAGAAGGCGCTCGAGCTCGCCCGCCGCGGGTCCTGGGCCAGCTCCCCCGACGCCCCTTCCTGGATCGCGGACGGAAAGGGGCTTCTCGCCCGATGAGGACGCAGACCACGTTCTGCCGCATCTGCGAGTCGCTCTGCGGGCTCGTGGCCCACGTCGAGGGCGACCGGGTCGTCGAGGTGCGGGCCGACGACCAGCACGTCGCCACCCGCGGCTTCTCCTGCCCGAAGGGGCTCCACCAGCACGAGATCTACGCCTCGCCCGACCGCCTGCTCGCGCCGGAGAAGCGGGAGGGGGCCGGCTGGGCCAGGATCGGCTGGGACCAGGCGCTCGGCGAGATCGGGGCCAAGGTGCGCCGGATCCGCGCCGCGCACGGTCCCGACGCCATCGCCATGTACGTGGGGACCGCGGCCGGCTTCGGCGTGCTCCATCCGGCCTTCGCGCAGGGGTTCATGACCGGACTCGGGTCGCGGTCGATGTACTCGTCCTCCACCCAGGATTGCGCCAACAAGTTCGCCGTGGCCCGCGAGGTGTACGGGTTCCCCTTCACGCAGCCCTTCCCGGACCTCGAGCGCACCCGTTGCCTCGTCATCGTGGGCGCGAACCCGGTGATCTCGAAGTGGAGCTTCCTGCAGGTCCCGAACCCGGCGCGGGCGCTCCAGGAGATCGAGGCGCGGGGCGGGCGCGTCTTCGTCGTCGACCCGCGGCGCACCGAGACGGCGCGCGCCGCAGGCGAGCACGTCTTCATCCGCCCCGACACCGACGTCTTCTTCTACCTCTCCTTCCTCCGGGAGCTCCTCCACCTGGGCGTGGACGAGGAGCGCATCCGCAAGCACGCGAAGGGGCTCGAGGAGGTTCGCCGGCTCTGCGAGCCCTGGACGCCGGAGCGCACCGGCGAGGTGACCCGGATCCCTCCCGCGCGGCTGCGGGAGATGGTGGCGGCCTTCCGGGCCGCGGACGGGGCGGCGCTCTACTCGTCCACCGGCGTCAACATGGGATCGAACGGGTCGCTCGCCTTCTGGCTGCAGGAGGTGGCGAACCTGGTCTCCGGCAACCTCGACCGGAAGGGCGGCACGCTGGTCGGGAACGGCGTCATCGACTTCGCCGCCTTCGGGAAGAAGACCGGGACCCTGATGCGGTCCGACCGCTCCCGGATCGGGGATTTCCATTCGGTGAACGACGGGTTCCCGGGCGGGATCCTCGCCGACGAGATCCTCACGCCGGGCGACCGGCAGGTCCGGGCGCTCTTCGTGACCGGCGGCAACCCGCTCATCACCATGGCGAACGCCGGGCGGCTCCGGGAGGCCTTCGGCAAGCTCGAGCTCCTCGTCACGCTCGACCTCTTCAAGAACGAGACCGGCACGCTCGCCCACTACGTCCTGCCCTGCACCTCGCCGCTCGAGCGCCCCGACCTGCCGTTCGTGTTCCCCCTCATGCTCGGCCTCCAGGAGAAGCCGTATCTCCAGGCCACCGAGGCCGTGCTGCCGCCTCCCGGAGACGTGCGCGACGAGGCGAGCATCTACGTCGACCTCTGCCGGGAGAGCGGCGTCTCGCTCTTCGGCTCGCGGGTGGCCCAGCTCGCGCTCCAGGCCATGAAGGCGGTCGCGCCGCGCCCCGGCACGCAGCCCGCCGTCCCGCAGCGGCTGCTCCTCTCGGCCATCCTGCGGGCCACGAAGCAGGGCTCCTTCCGTTCGCTGCTCCGGGAGCCGCACGGACGGCTGCGGGAGCCGCACCGGGGAGGGGACTTCCTCGGGTCCCGCGTGGTGACCGACGACCGGATGGTCGACCTCGCCCCGGCCCGCCTCCTCGCGCAGGCCGCGAAGCTCGAGGGTGACTTCGAGCGGGAGAGGGGCCGCCCCGATCAGCTGAAGCTCGTGACGCGCCGCGCCGTGACGACCCACAACTCCTGGACGCACAACATCCCGGCCTTCTCGGCCGCGGGGACGAACCTGCTCTACGTCCACCCCGAGGACGCGGCCCGCATCGGGCTCGCCGACGGGGCGCTCGCCGACGTCTCCACCCGCACGGCCACCGTTCGCCTGCCGGTGAAGCTCCTCCCCGACCTCATGCCGGGGACCGTGGCGCTCCCCCACGGGTGGGGGCACCAGCACGCTGCGGGCCTGACGATCGCGTCACGGACGAGTGGCGTGAACGTGAACTTGCTCGCCGCGGACGGCCCCGACGGGATCGAGCGG
This sequence comes from Anaeromyxobacteraceae bacterium, assembly GCA_049586815.1. Taxonomy (GTDB): domain Bacteria; phylum Myxococcota; class Myxococcia; order Myxococcales; family Anaeromyxobacteraceae; genus CAIOAK01. The sequence continues at coordinate 12,291 of JBAVCR010000561.1, read as the reverse complement.
GTGAGCGGGATGGCGCACCTGACGGGATTCCCCGTCGAGGTACGCCCGGCGGCGGGCCCTCTCGACCCGCGGGACTGGTCGGGGATATCGCCGCAGCCCTCGCGCTGACGCGAATGTACCCGACGGGGGCCTCCCGAGGTCCCGGCCGTGACGCCGCGTGCGTGACCATGGGTACAGGCAGCAAAATGCGCGGACTTTTGGTTCACGTGGGTTATACGGATGGTTCAGATTCCCGCTCGAAGGGGGCGGCCTGAAGCCGCCTTCACTGGGAAGGAGAACCAATCCGATGAAGAGGATCCTTTTCGCTGTCGCCGTCGTGGCCATCGGCCTCACTGGCGGTAACGCCGACGCCCAGACGTTCACGCCCGACCCGGGAAGCACCTACAAGGTCCTGGCCTTCCGCTCGGTGGAGACGTCCCGCCTCGAGGGTGTCGTCGCCGCCGTCGACGCGTCCGGCCGCAAGGTCGACATCAAGGGGCCGAGCGGCACGGTCCGCTCCGTCCGCGCCGGGAAGAACATCCAGGGGCTCGAGAAGATCAACGTCCAGGACTCGATCGTCGCCGAGACCTACCGCTCGGCCACGTTCGTCACCGAGAAGGCCGGTGAGACCGCCCTCCAGTCGGAGGTCGCGGCCGCCTTCGAGACCGCTTCCCGGTCGAACCAGGTCGTCGAGGCCGGCGAGACGATGATCCAGGGCTCGGGCACCGTGACGGCCATCGACAAGGCCACGAACACCGTGACCTTCACCGGCCCCGAGGGGCGTACCTTCCCGGTCCGGGTCGCGAACCCGGTCCTGCTGGACGGCGTGTCGGTCGGCCAGAAGGTCGACTACCGCATCCTCGACGTGGTCGCCGTCGACGTGAAGGTCACGCCGAAGCCGGCCCCGCCGCCCCCGCCCCCGCCGCCCGCGCACGCCAAGATCGAGGGCAAGAAGATCGTCATCGACGACGTGATCTTCTTCGACACGAACAAGGACACCATCCAGGCCAAGTCCTACGAGATCCTGAACGACGTGGCCGCCATCATGAAGGCCAACCCGGACATCAAGATCCGCATCGAGGGGCACGCCTCGAAGGATCCCAAGTCGGCGGCCCGCGGCAAGGCCGGCTACGAGTTCAACCTGCGGCTCTCGGATCTCCGCGCCAAGGCCGTGAAGGCCTACCTGGTGGAGAAGGGCGGCGTCGCCCCCGAGCGGATGGACGCGGTCGGCTTCGGCTGGAACCAGCCCGTCGCGACGAACGACACGGCGGCCGGGCGCTACAAGAACCAGCGCGTCGACTTCGTGATCACGAACTAGCCTGAAGAAGGCCTGCAGCACGACGGCCGGCTCCCTCGGGGGCCGGCCGTCCTCTTTTGCGGGACCGGGCGTCGTCCCGCCCGGCCCGCTCAGCGCCGGTAGGACCAGCCCACGCTCAGCGTGAGCCGGTAGTCGCTGCGCGAGGCCTCCGGATCGGGTGGGCGGGTGTCGAAGGTGTAGCTCAGGTTCATGCCGACGTTGAAGTCGGAGAAGACCTCGTACTTCACGCGCCCGGTGGCGGTGCCGCGCACGCGGCCGAGGTCGTTCAGGACCGGCAGCAGGGAGAGCTCGATCTCGGTGTCGAGCTCGGGGCTCGCGTAGCGGAAGGCCCGCCAGGTCGTGTCGAGGTAGCCGGCGACGGCCACGTCGGGGCTCACCCCCGTGTACTGCTCCCGGGCCACCGTGACGCCGGCCGCGAGCCAGAGCTCCATGAAGCTGTTGCGGATCGCGGCGTACGCGATGTCGGTGCCGAGCGAAAGGCGGAGGTCGAGGCCGAGCTCCGCGTTCTGGTCCAGGCCGCCGAGGAGGCTCACCCGCCAGGGCTTGAAGTAGTAGCTGCCGGTGAGCGCCAGCGCGTTCTCGGTGGTGGCCGACACCTGCGAGCTGTCCTGGAGGTAGGTGCTCGCGGTCGCGGAACCCCCGAACATCTCCCCCCGGTAATCGAACCCGGCGCTGGCCGAGAGGGTGAGCGCCGAGTTCGCCTTGGCGAGGGAGAAGCCGAGGTCCGCGTAGGCGCGGACGCGGTTCCAGAAGTCGTCGTCCACGGGGGTGATCGACACCACCTCGGTGAGCCGCACCGAGCGGTCCCCGACGAGCAGGGTCCCGTCCGGGCCGGGGTGGAGCGGGCCGAAGTAGGTGCTCCCGGAGGAGAATTCCACCGCGAACACGTAGGTGCTCTCGATCTGGGTCACCCGGAGCCACTCGATGGAGACCCTCCCCATGTCCACGGTCCGGAGGCCGAGGCGGCCGAGCGACATCTGGAGGATCTCGCCGGGGACGGCCAGGCCGTCGCGGAGCGTGACGACGTCCGTCCTCTCCCGGGCCCCGGCCGGGGTGGCGGCGAGGAGGAGCGCGAGGCAGGAGGCCGCCATCGGGAGGGAGATTCCACGGAGAGGCATGGCGGGGACGCACACTACCAGCGGGTGTACCCCGAGATCCAACTGGCGCGGGATGCCGGAAACACTAAGATTCACGCTTCCACGCGGGGAGGGAAACGCATGTCGAATTTCTGGGATCTGCTCTGGCTCATCTTCTCGTCGTTCATCTTCATCTCGTACCTCATCATCCTGTTCCAGATCGTCGTCGATCTCTTCCGCGATCCGGACCTGGGCGGAGGATCCCGGGCCATCTGGATGATCAGCCTCGTCTTCCTGCCCTTCTTCACGGCCATCCTCTACGTCCTGACCCGCGGGAAGGGCATGGCCGACCGGCAGCGCGCCTCGGTGCAGAAGGCCCGCTCCGAGACCGAGACCTACATCCGCGAGGTGGCGGGCAAGTCTCCTGCCGACCAGATCGCCGCCGCCAAGGCGCTGCTCGACGCCGGGACCATCACCCAGGAAGAGTACGTGAAGCTGAAGTCCAAGGCGCTCGCCTAGGCGGGAGGGCGGGATGAAGGCCGGGCTGGTTCGGTGGATGAAGCGCGGCGCGATCCTGGCGGCCGTCGTGGTCGTCACCCTCTTCGTGGGGCGCGTCGTCGAGACCCAGCGCGGGCCGCCGCTCCGGGTGTGGCACACCTGGGCGCCCGAGGAGATGACGGTCGAGGAGCTGGAGAAGGGCGACTGGGCCGCCTACGTGAAGCACGAGGCCGCCCTCTTCGATCGCCTGACCGTGAAGCTGAAGGAGGAGCTCGAGCCGGAGGACCGCGTCCCGGCGAACCGCTACTTCGACGGGAGCCCGATCTACCCGCCGCGGTTCGATCAGGACTGGAACCGATCCTACGTGCTCGAGCCCGACGGCGCACCCGTCGGCGCGGTCGTCTTCCTGCACGGGCTCACCGACTCACCCTACAGCCTGCGCCACATCGCCCGGCGCTACCGCGCCGAGGGCTGGGTGGCGGTCGCGCCCCGGCTGCCGGCGCACGGAACCGTCCCGGCCGCGCTGTCGACCGTGCAATGGGAGGAATGGGTCGCGGCCACCCGCCTCGCCGTGCGGGAGGCGCGGAGGCGGGCCGGACCGGGCACGCCGCTCCACATCGTGGGGTTCTCGAACGGCGGCGCGCTCGCGCTCATGTACGCGCTCGACGCGCTGGGCGACAAGAGCCTGGCGCGGCCCGACCGCCTCATCCTCATCTCCCCCATGATCGGGGTGACGAGCTTTGCCCGCTTCGCCGGGCTGGCGGGGCTCCCCGCCGTGCTGCCGCGCTTCGCCAAGGCGGCCTGGCTCTCCAACCTCCCCGAGTTCAACCCCTTCAAGTACAACTCCTTCCCGGTCAACGGGGCGACCCAGTCGCACCGGCTGACGCAGGTGCTGCAGTCGCGCATCGCCCGGTACGAGCGGGAGGGGCGCCTCGCCGAGATCGCGCCCGTCCTCACCTTCCAGTCGGTGCTCGACTTCACCGTCCACACCCGCGCCATCATCGACGACCTCTACGCCCGCCTCCCGAAGAACGGGAGCGAGCTCGTCCTCTTCGACCTCAACCGGGCGGCACTGCTCAGCCCGCTGCTCCGGAGCTCGATGGAGACGCTCGTGGAGCGCATGCTCCCGGACCCGCCCCGGAACTACCGGCTGTCGCTCCTCACCAACGCCGGACGGGAGAACGCGGAGGAGGTGGTGCGGGTCACCGAGGCCGGCCAGACCGCCACCACCGTGCGGCCGCTCGGGCTCTACTACCCGCAGGACGTCTTCTCGCTGTCGCACGTCGCGCTGCCGTTCCCGCCCTGGGATGCGCTCTACGGCATGGCGCCCGACGGCAAGGAGGACTACGGGATCGCCCTCGGCACGATGGCGGGACGCGGGGAGCGGGGAGCGCTCATCGTGAGTCTCGACGCGCTCCTCCGCGTGTCGTCGAACCCCTTCTTCGACTACGCCATGGAGCGCATCGACGAGGGCATCGTCCCCAGGCGGACGACCCCCGCGGCACGGTGATCGGGCCCCGGCCTCGGCCGGACCCGGCGCTCAGCGCTCCTCTCCGGCCGGGGCCTTCCCGAGCCAGGCCCGTCCCGCGGCGGCGGCCTGGTTCACCGAGGCGCCGAGCTGCTCGGTGGCCAGGAAGACGTTCTCCGCGCCGATGACCTGGAGCGCGCCGGTCCGGGTGAGCTGATCCCGGGCGGCAGGCTCGATTCCCGCCAGCAGCAGCAGGCCCCCGCGCCCCTGGAGGGCCCGGGCGTAGCGTTGCAGGACGGCGATGAAGGTGCTGCCCAGGTCGGCCTTCCCGCGGAGGGCGAGCACCACGACGGCGCGCGAGGTGCCCTCCACCGACGGCAGCATGTCGCCGACGCTCTTCGCGGCCGCGAAGAAGAGGCTCCCGTTCACCATGAGCACGGTGATCTCCCCGCTGCGGGCCTCGCGCGGGGCGGGGCGGATCTCCGGCATCCCCTCGGGGACGAGCACGATCTCCTGGACCTCGGTCCGCTGCGACTCCCGGGTGACGTGGAGGAGCATGGTGAACGCCACGCCGAGGAGCACCGCGACGTGCAGGGGGAGGAAGAGGGTGGCGAGGAACGTGAGGGCCATCGCGGTGGCGGGCGCCCAGCCCGTGCGCCAGGCCGTGAGGGCGGCCTCGACGCGCAGTCCCTGGAAGCCGGCCACGATGAGGAGCGCCGCCAGCGCGGGCATGGGCACCATCTCGGCCAGCGGAGCGGCGACCAGGACGATGACGGCCACGGCGACGCCGCCGAAGACGTTCGTCCAGCGGGAGCGGGCGCCGGCCCCGAGGATGAGGGCCGTGCCGGAGATGGACCCTCCCGCCGGGAGGCCACCCACGAAGCCGGTGACGAGGTTCGCGGCCCCCTGGCCGATGAAGTCGCGCGAGACGTCCGGGAACCTTCCGTCCGGATTCACGTAGGCCTGGCTCACGCCCGCGCCCTGGACGAGGCCGATGATGGCCACCGACAGGGCCGGGAGAAGCATGGTGAGGAGCAGCCCCGGCTGGGGCAGGGAGAGCCCGGGCAGGCTGCGCGGGATGCTGGAGACGTCGCGCACGATCCGGACCGACTGCCAGGCGTGGCCGGGGTCGAGCGCCGGCAGGGAGAGCACGGCGAGGAGCGCGGTGGCGATCCCGATGGCGAGGACGAAGGCGAACTTGCTCCAGCGCGACCGCAGCAGGAGGACGATGGCCCCCAGCGCCAGCCCGCCGATGATGGTGGTCCGGACGTCGATCCGGTGCAGGCGCAGGAGCAGGTCGAGCGCGCGGGCCACGGCGTTGGGGAAGCTGCTGCGGTAACCCGTCAGGTCCCCGAGCTGGCCCAGGATGATGAGCACCGCAACCCCGTTCAGGAAGCCGGTCATGACCGGGTCGGAGACGAAGCGCAGGATCGAGCCGGCCCGGAGCAGGCCGGCGACGAGCTGGATCACGCCGACGAGCAGGACGAGCGCCGCCAGCGCCGCGATGCGGTCGCCGGGGTCGAAGGCGGCGAGCTCCGCCCCGGCCGCCACCGACAGGGCGGCCGTGGTGGACACGTTCATGAACACGGACCCGGTGGTCAGCGCGGCGACCGGGACGGCCACCATCAGGGTGAAGATGCCCATGACCGGGCTCACGGTGGCGAGGAGCGCATGCCCCATCGCCTGCGGCACCGCGACCACCGCGAAGGTGAGCCCGGCCACGAGATCCGGCTTCAGGCCCCCCTGGCCGGGGGCGAGCGACCGGACCTTCCGGAGGAACGACGAGGCCATCAGGCTCTCCTGTCGCCGTGGCAGAACTTGAACTTGCGACCGCCGCCGCAGGGGCAGGGCGCGTACGGGTCGCGCCGGGCGTCCTCCCCGGCCACCCCGTCCATCACCTCGGCCGGCGCCCGCCCGGCCCGGAGCAGCTCCAGCATCTGCTGCATGGCCGGGCGCGTGTGCAGGAAGAAGTGCTCCAGGCCGGCGCACATGTAATTGTGGCCCGGCTCGCCGTCCCGGGAGGTGGCGAAGCGGTCCTTGGGGCAGCCCCCGTTGCAGAGGAAGCGCACCTCGCAGCCCTGGCACTGACGGGTGAGGCGGTCGCGCTTGTCGTCGCCGAAGCGGCGCAGCTTGGGGGAGGCGACGAGCTGCACGAGCGGTGTCTCGTGGATGTTCCCGAGCTCCTGGCCGGGCTCCACGAAGTGGTCGCAGGTGTAGAGGTCGCCGTTGTGCTCCAGCGCCGGCCCGTAGCCGCAGGTGGGCGCGTGGATGCAGAGGAGGTGGCGGCCGAAGTGGGCCTCGAGAGTGACGTCGAAGAGCTGGACGAAGACGCGCCCCACGTCGCGGCGGACCCACTCCTCGAAGACGTCGACGAGGAAGCGGCCGTAGGCGGCGCCGCCCACGGACCGCTCGGTGACGAGGGCGCCGCTCTGCGTGTAGAGGGGGCGCGGGGACCGTCCGGGCCGGTCGCTCCAGCCCAGGTTGGCCACGGCGAGGGTCTCCGCGGTGGCGCGCTCGACGATGGGGATGAACTGGATCCAGGTGGCCCCGAGCTCGTCGCGGAAGAAGCGGTAGACGTCCCGGCCGTGTTCCTGGTTCGCCGCGTTGACCGTGCAGAGGACGTTGAAGGGAACGTCGTGCTTGCGCAGGTGGCGCCAGCCCTCCATGACCTTGTCGAAGGTTCCCTGGCCGCGCTTGTCGCGGCGGTAGGCGTCGTGCAGCTCCCGCGGCCCGTCGACGCTCAGGCCGACGAGGAACCCGTTCCTCTTGAAGAAGGCGCACCAGTCGTCGTCGAGGAGGATGCCGTTCGTCTGGAAGGTCTGCTGAACCTCCTGTCCGGGACGGCGGTACTTCTCGACCAGCTCCACGGCGCGGGCGAAGAAGGGGAGCCCCATGAGCGTCGGCTCGCCCCCCTGCCAGGCGACGGTCACCTGGGGCGTCCGGTGCGCCTCGAGGAGCTGGCGGATGTAGGCCTCGAGGGTGGCCTCGCTCATCCGCTGCCGGTCGCCGGGGTACAGCGCATCCTTCGACAGGAAGAAGCAGTAGGTGCAGTCGATGTTGCAGGTGGACCCGCTCGGCTTCGCGAGCAGGTGGAACGCCGGGGGCGAGGCCGCCGACGGGGTCGCGACCGGTGCGGCGGGCTCGACGGGCATTCGGGGGGGCCTCGTGGAAAGGGCGCGGCAACCGGACCGGGATCCGGCCGCCGCACCCCATGATGTCACGGACTTCGAGGGTGGATCAGTGGTTCGCGCTGCCGGCGGCGTCCTCGAGCGAGGCGAGGACCGCGTCCAGGTTGAAGGAGGCGGGCTTCTGCCGCGGCGGGAACTGCTTGAAGGTCTCGATCTGGCCGGCCACGAACCCCTGCATGAGGTAGATGAGGTAGGCGTGGGAGATGCACCAATCCCAGTAGGTGTTGGAGTTCTCGTCGGCCCGCTCGAAGGGGTCGCGCCGCAGGTGGAAGATCTTGGGGATGCGCAGCTTCACGAAGGGCTCGAACCAGCACTGCAGCGTCTTCGCCCGCTGCTCCATGAGCACCATCTTCCAGTCGCCGATCCGGATGGCCAGGATGTCGCCGTCGTCGCTGACGTAGGCGAAGGAGTTGCGCGGGCTCTCCGCCACGGCCCCGGTGATGTACGGGAGCATGTTGAAGCCGTCGATGCAGACCTTGTAGGTCCGGTCGCCGATCTTGTGCCCCGCGAGGAGCTTCTCCTTGATGTTCGGCTCGCCGGCGGCGGCGAGGAACGAGCACAGCCAGTCCTGGTGGGTGACGATGCCGTTCACCACCGAGCCCGGCTTGATCTTCCCCGGCCAGCGCACGAAGGCCGGCACGCGCCAGCCGCCTTCCCAGTTGGTGTTCTTCTCGCTCCGGAACGGCGTGATGCCGGCGTCGGGCCAGGTGTTGTAGTGGACGCCGTTGTCGGTCGAGTACATCACGATGGTGTCGTCGGCGAGGCCGAGCTCGTCGAGCTTGTCGAGCATCTTCCCCACGAGCTCGTCGTGGGCCACCATCACGTCGTTGTAGTCCCCCTGGCCGCTCTTCCCCTTGTTCTTCGCGGACGGGTGGGTCCGGAAGTGCATGGCGGTGGTGTTCCACCAGAGGAAGAAGGGCTTGTCGCCCTTGGCCGCGTCGGTCATGAAGCGGAGGGCGTGCTCGGTGACCTCCTCGTCGACCGTCTCCATCCGCTTCCGGGTGAGCGGGCCGGTGTCCTCGATCTTCTGGCCGCCCTTGCCGTCGGCCCAGCAGTGGAGCACGCCGCGGGGGCCGAAGCGCTTCTTGAACTCGGGGCTCTTCGGGTAGTCCGGATCCTCGGGCTCCTCCTCGGCGTTCAGGTGGTAGAGGTTGCCGAAGAACTCGTCGAACCCGTGCATGGTGGGCAGGAACTCGTCCTTGTCCCCCAGGTGGTTCTTGCCGAACTGGCCGGTGACGTAGCCGAGCGGCTTCAGGAGCTCGGCGATGGTCGGGTCCTCCTTGCGGAGGCCCAGGTCGGCGCCCGGCATGCCCACCTTGGAGAGGCCGGTCCGGATGGGGTTCTGGCCGGTGATGAAGGCGGAGCGCCCGGCGGTGCAGCTCTGCTGGGCGTAGTAGTCCGTGAAGGCCACGCCCTCGTTGGCGACGCGGTCGATGTTGGGCGTGCGGTAGCCCATCTGTCCGCGGCTGTTGTAGCTGATGTTCCACCAGCCGATGTCGTCGCCCCAGAGGACGAGGATGTTCGGCTTGTTCGTCTTGGCCATCGATCGGTTCCTTTCTCGCTGCGGTGATCGCGTGCTCTGCTTCGTTGCTTCTAGAAGAGGATGCTTCGCGGGAGGAGGAGCGTGGCCGTCAGGCGCACGGTCCAGCTCGGCCCGAAGTCCGGGCGAATCGCGTGCCAGTAGGCCTGCGCGGTGAGGTTGAAGGGAAGGGGCCCGATCCAGACGATGCGCCCGGCGCCGCCGCCGAAGGGCACGTCCCACTTCTGCCCGGAGGGAGCCTCCCAGTTCGCGGTGATGATCGGGGCGGTCACCACGTACCACCCGCTCTCGAAGTTGTAGTTCGCGAAGTACTGCAGCAGGAAGTTGTTCGACTTCGCCCCGGCGACCGACCAGACGTTGTTCGCGAGGGCGCCGACCACCCACGATCCGGGCATGGCCAGGACCACGGCCGACGGGCCGAGCCCCCAGGTGGACTGGGAGCCGAGCAGCGGCGAGGTGGCGGTGGGGAAGGTGGCCACCGGGCCCGCGCCCCAGATCACCTTGCCGGGACGGGCGGGGGACAGGAACGCGGTGGCCGTCAGGTTCCCGAGCCCCGTCGTGCTTCCACTTCCCGTGAAGTCGGGCATGGTGACGATGGGCAGGATCGTCCGGGAGATGAGGTTCCAGTCCTGGGTGAGGTGGAAGGGGACGACGGGCTGGATGTTGAGGACGTTCGCGACCTCCTTCTGCGGGCCGACGCCGAAGCCGATGATGTCCTGGAACGGTACGCTGATGAGGTCCGAGACCGGGTTCTGCGCCGCGGTGGCGAGCTCTTCGTCGGTCGGATTCGGGGGCAGGACGGGGTCGCCCGCCAGCGCGGTGCCGGCGACGATCGACGCGGCGATCCCCGTGATGAACCAGCGAGTCTTGTTGCGCAAAGTCGCCCCCAGGCGCTGCGAGGTGTCACCCGCACTGTCGGAAAACCACATGAGGCTAACGGGAGCGAATGGGGGAGTCGAGGCAGAATCTCGGTGCGCCACCCCTGGGTGCCCCCGTTTGCGCCCCAACGGGGTATAGCTCGATCGTCCGGTCGACCCCCAGGGGCACCGGACGCGCCGGCGTGGGGCCTGCTCCTGCGCGGGCGGCCTCGACCATCCAGCGGCCGTGGCATATGAACGACGGGTGCACACCCTGCCCAAGCGAACCTGGCTCATCGTGGGGCTCGCCGCCGTGGCGTTCATGGCGGCGGTCCTGCTCCCGGCGATGCCCCAGCCCCCCGCCTACCACGACTTCGCCGACGCCCGGACCGTGCTCGGCGTGGCGAACTTCCTCGACGTGGTCTCCAACGCCGCATTCCTGTTCGTGGGAGTGGCGGGGATGGCGGTCGCCTTCCGGCCCCGGACCCGCCTCGTCACCGGCGCGGAGCGGGTCCTCTATGCCGTGTTCTTCGCCGGGATGGTGCTGACCGCGGCCGGGTCGGCCTACTACCACCTGGCCCCGGACAACGAGACGCTCTTCTGGGATCGCCTGCCCATGACGATCTCCTTCATGGCGCTCGTTGCCGCGCAGGTCGCCGAGCGCATCAGCCTGCGGGCCGGCGTGATCCTGCTCGCGCCCATGCTGCTCGTCGGCGTGGGGTCGGTCGTCTACTGGCGGGAGACGGAGAGGGCCGGCGCCGGGAACGTGACCCCGTACGGGATCCTTCAGGCCTTCTCGGTGCTCGTCATGCTCGTCATCGCGATGTTGCCCTCGCGGTACACGCGGGGGAACGACGTCTACCTGGTCTTCGCCGCCTACGTGGGAGCGAAGATCCTGGAGATCCTGGACTGGCAGGTGCTGGAGGTGGCCGGTGTGAGCGGCCACACCCTCAAGCACCTGGCGGCCGCACTGGCCGGCTATTTCGTGCTCCGGATGATCGCGCTGCGGAGCCCGGTGGAGGAGGGCGCTACAGCGCGGCGATGAGGGCCAGGATCCACTGCGGATCGGGCGCCGTCAGCGGGTCGGCGGCCGTGCCGGTGAAGCGGAAGTTTGTGGCCCCGCCGGCCTGGTTCGCCTGGCGCCACTCGCCGCCCGCGTCGCGGGTGGCGTTGAACCTGCGGTTTCCGAGCTGCGCGTCGAGGGAGGTCTTGGTGACGATGACCCGCACCCGGGCCCCGGCGCTCGTCCCCTGGACGGAGAGGCGCTCGGCCTCGCGCGTCACGGTCAGGGTCACCCCGGCCCCGTTGATGCGCGTCGGGCTGGTCTGGAGGCGGACGGCCTGGCCGGAGATCGTCCCGGCCCAGCGGCCGTCGGCCGCGAGGGAGAGGTTGGTGTTCGGTCCGCGCACCCGTGTGGCGTCGTAGGAGGCGGACAGGCGGATCCGGACCTCGCCGGTGGGCGAGAAGGCGTCGGCCGCCGCGGCGGCGGGGGCCGGTGCGGGGGCGGGAGCGGCAGGAGCGGCAGCCGGGGCCTGGGCGACGGCGGGTAGCGCGGAGGCGGCGAGTGCGAGGGCGACGATCATCCGGTTCGGGGTCATCCAGGTCTCCTTTGCGGATCACGAAGAGTGCGAGTGCTTCGCGCCGGGCGCCACATCTTGACGTTCGCCGGGCGTCGCCCCCATATAATCGGCGCGCGCGACTTCACCACCCCCGGAGGGAGAAACCCATGATCCGCCTCATCCGCCTCGCCGTCGTCGCCTGCGCGCTCGCAGTCGCGGCCCCGGCGAGCGCCCAGTACACCTTCGCACCGGCCGGCCAGCAGCCGGGCAGTCCCACCACGTTCCAGCCCGTGCAGCCCGTACAGACGTGGGACAACGTGGCCCGCGTGAACATCGGCGTCGGCTTCTACAACGCCGGCTGGTACACCTGCTACTACAGCTGGGCCTGGGGCTGGACGACCTGCTCGTCGTCCTCCTGGACGAGCTACATCCCCTTCCTCGTCGGACCGCAGGTCGACATCAACGTGGGCGGGATGAACAACATCAGCGTCGGGTTCACCGTCGCCATGGGGACCGTCAACTCCACCTGGTGGAACGGCACCACGACGCTCAGCCACTCGGACAACGTGACCATGTGGGAGCCCACCGTCGACTACGTCGCCAAGTTCGGGCCGTCGACCCAGGACACGGTCGGCCGGTTCCGCGTCGGGGCCGGCATGTACATCGGGCCCGACTCGCACGTCGGTGGCGCCTTCCGCATCGGCGGGGGCGCGTCGTTCCTGAACGCGAGCCGCATCGGCGCCGGCATCGACGTGGTCCTCGAGGGCGGCGGATTCAACGGCTACTGGATCGGCGGCCTGCAGCTCGT
>JBAVCR010000560.1:0-4088 GCA_049586815.1 Anaeromyxobacteraceae bacterium | reverse complement strand
CGCCCGGCGCGTCGGGCACGAAGGCGAGCCACCCGTTCCGGTCGGTGCGCCCCTTCCAGTGCGGGATCGCCGCGTCCTTCGGGGAGAAGACCTCGGCCTGGACGTAGGCGAGGCTCTCGCCGTCCGGCAACCAGGCGCGGACGGCCACCGCGTTCCCCCGGCGCACCTCGTGGAGGACCTCGTGGGCGAGCGCCGGCCACGCGCTCGACAGGACGAGAACGAGAGCGAGACGCCGGATCACCTCGCCACCTGGAAGGTGAGGCTCGCCTCGGCGGTGAGGGTCTCCGCCTCGGGCGTGCCGAGGGGCCGCTTCAGGGTGACGCTCACCGACTCGACGTCGGGGGCGCGCACCATGAGCCGGCACTCCCCGCTGGCGTCGGTCTCGGCGAGCGGCCTGTGGTCGATGGCGCAGGTGGCCCCCGCGACCGGCTTCCCCTGCCAGAGGACCCGGAAGGTGGCCTTGTCCCCCTGCCGGACCTTCGAGAGGTCGGTCGCCGGCACGATCTCCAGCTCGGCCCCGAGGACGGCGGACGCGCCGGGGGAGCGAACGTCGATCCACTTCGCGAACTGTCTCGACTGCCACGAGCGCACCGCGTCCGGCACCTGGCTGCGGGGCAGGTTCCTCTCCCCGTCGGGCGTGAGCGACCAGTGGCCGCCGTCGAGGTACGCGCTCGCGACGTCGCAGCGCGTCGGGGTCTCGAGGTCCTTCCTGCCGGGCCGGGCGGCGGCCCGCACGTCGACGGCTGGGCCCGCGCCGCGCAGGCAGAGGACGACCTTCACCTTGCCGGCGTCGAGGTCGAGGGGCTCGCCGCCCCGGTGGCCGCAGCGCAGGACGAGGCGGTCTCCCCGCGGTTCCAGCCACAGGTCGTGGGCGCGCACCAGGTGCGGCGCACCCGCGGAGGCGAGGAACAGGAACGACAGGAGCGCTGCGCGACGCACGGGCGGATCCCTCCGGAGCGGCCGAATCCTGGAGGGCGTAGCACACGTGTCATGGTCGTGCTACCACTTTCTCGACGCGCTCCACCCTGGCCGGCACGTGCTTGTGCCAGGGGGTCCCGACCCAGGGATCCCGGTCGGCGGCGAGCGTCAGCTCGTTCGGCGCCACCCCGGTCGTGCCGCCGTCCTCGAGCGTGAGGCCGAGCCCGTTCGGCAGCGCGAGGGACCCCGGCTGCATGGCGTCCGAGACCTCGACCACCACCCGGCGGGCGCCACCGCGGGTGGTGAGGAGCACCGCGTCCCCGCTCGCCACGCCCAGGCGGGCCGCGTCGGCCGGGCTCATGCGGAGCGCGCCGGCGTCGTCGGTCTTCCGCCAGGCCGGATCGCGGAAGATGGTGTTCGCCGTGAAGGAGCGCCGCTCGCCTGCCGCGAGCACGAGCGGGAAGTCAGGGTCGGAAGGGGGTGGACCGCTCTCGAGCGCCGCGGCCAGCTCCCCGAGGAGGTCGGGGAGGGCGAGCTGGATCCTCCCGTCCGGGGTGGCCACCCGCCCCAGCACCTCGTCCCAGTCGTCCACCGCGAAGACGACGCCGGACCGTTCCCGCAGGATGGCGTCGAAGAGGGCGCCCGCCGCCTCGAGGGGAGACCCCCCGAACCCGGCGCGCGCGAGCGGCGCCGGATGCTTCATGGCGGCCTGGAGGGCGAGCCCGAGAAGCACCGCGCCCTCCCTCAGGTCCTCCGGCATGGGAAGGGTCCGGTAGAGGAGCACCGGGGCCTGTCCGGCGAGGCGCGGGTCCCCCATGGTCCGCTCGAGCAGGGCGCCGGCGTAGGCCTCCCGGCCGCGCGTCGCGGCCTCCCGCAGCGGCGCCAGGTCGGCCTCCGTGACCGCGCCGAGCGCCTCGCAGAGCCGGGCGTGGATCTCCGCCTCGGGCAGCGGCCCCGGCGGTGGAGGCAGGAGCCGCGAGCGGAGGTGGAACACGTTCCGCGGGAAGTCGAAGTTGAAGAACGTCGCCTCCGCCTTCTCGAACTGGGTCGCGGCCGGGAGGACGTAGTGGGCCTCCCGCGCGGTCTCGGTCATGGCCACGTCGATGACCACGAGCGTGTCGAGCGCGCGCAGGGCCTCCCGGAAGCGCGGCGACTCGGCCAGCGAGTGGGCCGGGTTCGAGGCCTCCACGATCATGGCCCGGTACCGGGCCGGGTGGTCCGCGAGGATCTCGTCGGAGATGACGTTGCAGGGGACGAGCCCGGCCACGATCCGCGCGCCCGCGACGGGGCTCGTCCGCGACGACGCGCCTCCCCAGAGGGAAACGAGCGTCGTCGGGACGTACGCGCTGCCCGGCCTGCCGACGTTGCCGGTGAGCGCCACGACCAGGTGGTGCAGGTAGCTCACCAGCGTGGAGTGCCGCCCCATCTGGACGCCCAGGTCCTCGAAGCTGGCCATCGACCTCGCCCCGGCCATCACCCGCGCGGCCTTGCGGACGAGCTCCTCCGGGACGCCGCAGGCTGCGGCGCACCGGGTCACCGACACGTCCCGGAACGCCTGCTCGACCTCCGCGAGCCCGGTCGTGTGCCGCTCCGTGAACGCGGCGGCGACGAGCCCCTCCTCGAGGACGGTTCGCACGAGGCCGGCGAGGAGCCAGGCGTCGGTCCCGGGCCGGACGGCGAGGTGGATGTCGGCGAGCTCGGCGGTCTCGGTGCGCCGGGGATCGACGACGATGAGCGTCCGGGCCGGATCGCGCGCGATCTCCTTCAGGGTCACGCGCGCCCGGGGGATGGAGTGGGAGTGCCAGGGGTTCTTGCCGAGGAAGAAGGCCACCTCGCAGTGCTCGAAGTCGGCCCGGGTGGCGGTGCCCATCATCCGGTCCGTCACCCAGAACTCGCCGGTCTTCTCCTGCGCGAGCGCGCTCGACCGGTACCGGGACCGGAGCGCCCTCCGCGTGGCCGTGGCGTAGGCGCCCGGGAGGTGGTTCCCCTGGCCCCCGCCGCCGTAATGGAAGATCGCGTCGCCACTCCAGGTGTCGCGGACGCGGGCCAGCCTTCCCGCCACCTCGCGGATGGCGGTCTCCCAGTCGATGGGCTCGAAGCCCCCGTCGGGCCGGCGGCGCAGCGGCGTCGTCAGCCGGTCGGGACCGTTCTGGTAGTGGTCGAGCCGGTGCGGCTTCTCGCAGGCGTATCCGCGCGAGGCGGGGTGGCCGGGATCGCCGCGGAAGCGCACGAGGTGGCGTCCGCCCTCGCCCCCGAGCTCGACCTGGAGGCCGCAGTTGCACTCGCAGAGGATGCAGGCGGACGGCCTCCAGGAGGTCGAGGCCGCCGGTGCGGTCACCAGCCCACCCGCACGTCGAACCCGCCCATGGCGAAGCGCTTCGGGTCGAAGGGCATCGCGGCCGTCATCTCCGGGCCGCCCATCCGCGGGTCCTTCATGACCGCCGCGTTCACCTTGTCGCGGTGGGCGCGCGACTTGAAGACGACCCAGGCGAAGACGACCGTCTCGGCGGGCTTCAGGCGGGCCATCTTGCGGAATCCCATGCCGAAGCGGACGCCGAGGTCCTCCCCGACGCACTCCGCGTAGGCGAGAGCGCCGTGGTCCTTCCACAGCCTGGCGCCGAGCTTCGCCATGCGCAGGTAATCCTTCACCTTCCGCTTCTTGATGGGGATGACGTATCCGTCGACGTAACGGGCCATGGCTCCACCTCCGGGCGGCGTCTCGCCGCGCCGGAGCCATAGGGGGCGCCCCGGGGGGGCGCAAGCCGGGCTCTCCGCCGGAGCCGGGCGGACCTTCCGCCCCCGGCTAACGCCGGAAGCCGCCGCCCGGGATCCCCGGCGGCACGCCCCCACCGCCGAGCACGCCCGGGTCGCTTCCCGGGACGATGATCGACGAGGCCTGCTGGCGGCGGAGATCCTGGAGCTGCTGGATGGTCTTCTCCACGCCGGCCTTGGCCGCCGCGCCGTAGGCGGCCACCGCCGCCTGGATGTTCGGCGCGTCGATGTCGAAGCTCACCGGGAGCGGCCCGACCTGCGTCACGATCTGCGCCTCGCCGATGTAGACCACCTTCCGGCCCAGGTCGGTGGCGCCCTCGGCGGTCACCGGCACGAGCGCGCGGATCGTCCCGATCTTGCGGTCGGTGTAGATCTCCTCGCGGTAGAGGGCGTTCGGG
>JBAVCR010000559.1:0-2946 GCA_049586815.1 Anaeromyxobacteraceae bacterium | reverse complement strand
GGCACCGTGCTCGCGTCGGCCGAGGCGCTGGAGGGGCTCGAGCTCCCGCCGGCCTCGAGCGGCGAGGGAATCCTCTTCGTGAACGCCACGCCCTGGGCCGAGATCCACCTGGACGGGCGCCCCGTGGGCTACACGCCCCGCGAGATGCGCCTCGCCGCCGGCCGCCACCGCCTGAAGCTCGTCCACCCCTCGCGCGGCTCGGTCGAGCGGGTCGCCGAGGTCCGCGCCGGGGAGCGGCTCCGCGTCGAGACCGCGCTCGCCCCCTGACGTCCTAGCACCCTCCGGAAACCCCGCCGCCGTCCCCGCGTCCCGCCTGGCCGGGGGAGTCGCACTCCCGCGCCTCGTGTCCCACACACGAGGGGCGTTGACGGGATCCACTCAATGGATTAGCGTCTCGCCAGGATTCGGAGAACGAAATACCGAATGGATTTCCTGGTTCCACAGAGCGAGATCGGCCGCCTCGAGAGGGAGCGGTCGAACGGCATCACCAGCCGCGAGGTGGTGCGGATCTTCGAGTCGCGTGGCGCTCGCCTGTCGGAGTCGACCTTCCGGAAGTACGTCCAGGTCGGGCTCCTGCCGCGCAGCCGCCGGGTGGGGCGCAAGGGCAAGCACACCGGGTCGACCGGGCTCTACCCCGTCGACGTGGTGCGCCGGATCAACCTCATCAAGCGGATGATGGCCGAGGGCATGACCCTCGAGGAGATCCGCGGCAGCTTCGTCGGGCTGAAGAACCAGCTCTGGGACGTCGAGCAGGGGTTCAGCTCGCTCGTCACCGAGCTGTCCCGGAAGGCGCGGGCCCACCCGCGCCGGCGGGAGATGGAAGGCGAGCTGGGACGGGCCCGGCGCGAGCTGGAGCAGGCGCTGCGGCGGCTCGAGAAGGTCGGTGGGCGGGTGGCGACGGTGAGCCGGGAAGTGCTTCGAACGGGATGAGCATCGGCCGGCGCGGCCGCGTGGGCGGACGCCGGAATGGATGGGGAAGGGAGGCGGCGTGATGAACGAGGCGAGGCGGAGCGATCAACCGGATCCGGTGGAAGAGTCGGGGTTCGAGCCGGAGGGCGCGGGCGAGGTCGGTGCGGGCGAGGAGGTCGGCCCGGAGCGGCGCGGGCGCAGGCGATCCCGCACCATGTCCCGCAAGGAGATCGCCCGGGAGCTGCGCCGGCAACGCGCGCTCGGCGTCATCGATCCCGAGGTCGAGGAGATCATCCGCGAGGTGGACGCCCAGCGCCCCCGCTCCCGGGCCGAGTGCGCGACCGGGCCGCGGCCCTGCATGTTCATCTCCTGCAAGCACCACCTCTACCTGGACGTGAACCCGGCCACGGGCTCCATCAAGCTCAACTTCCCGGACAAGGAGATCTGGGAGATGGGCGAGACCTGCGCGCTCGACGTCGCCGACCGCGGCGGCATCACGCTCGAGGAGGTGGGGGCCATCATGAACCTCACCCGCGAGCGCATCCGCCAGGTCGAGACCCGGGGGCTGCTGAAGCTCCGGGCCATGGCCGAGGACGAGCCCAGGTCGCGCCTGGGCAACGACCACGACTAGGGCGCGAACCGCCCCGGGCGCCCGCGCGGCGCCCGGCGCCGGCGCGCTTGAAGTCCCCCGCGGCGAACGCTAGAAGGGACGCCCCCGCTCCACCGGAGGTGTCCCTTGGCCGTTCGCCGCGCGCTCCTTTCCGTCTCCGACAAGACCGGGCTCGTGCCCTTCGCCCGCCGCCTGGCGGCGCGGGGCGTGGAGCTCCTCTCCACCGGGGGAACGCAGAAGGCCCTCACCGAGGCCGGCCTCCGGGTGACCCCGGTGGGCGAGTACACCGCCGCCCCGGAGATCCTGGGCGGCCGGGTGAAGACCCTGCACCCCCGCGTCCACGGAGGCATCCTCTACCGGCGCGGGCTCCCGGGCGACGAGGCCGACGTCAAGGCCCGCGACATCCCCCCCATCGACCTCGTGGTGGTGAACCTCTACCCGTTCCGGGAGGCGGTCGCCGCCGGCAAGCCCTTCCCGGACGTGGTCGAGGAGATCGACATCGGCGGGCCGGCCATGGTGCGCAGCTCGGCCAAGAATTCGGCGCACGTGGGCGTGGTCGTCGACCCGGCCGACTACGACCAGGTGGCCTCCGAGATCGAGGCCCAGGGCGCCCTCTCCGACGCCACCCGCTTCGGGCTCATGAAGAAGGCCTTCGCCCACACCGCCGCCTACGATGCGGCCATCACCGAGTACCTCACCTCCCGGGGCGCGCCCGAGGGAGCGCCGTCGCACTTCCCGGCCACCCTCGCCGCCACATGGGACAAGGTGCAGGACCTCCGCTACGGCGAGAACCCGCACCAGGCGGGCGCCTTCTACCGCGCGCCGCGGGAGCCCGAGGAGCCCACCGTCGCCTTCGCGAAGGTGCTGCAGGGCAAGGAGCTCTCCTACAACAACCTGCTCGACCTGGAGGCGGCGCTCGCCGCGGTGAAGGAGTACGACGCCACCGCCTGCGTGGTCATCAAGCACAACACCCCGAGCGGCGTGGCCGTGGCGGCGACCGCCGCCGAGGCCTTCGCGCTGGCCCGCGACTGCGATCCGGTCTCGGCCTTCGGCGGCATCGTGGCGCTGAACCGCCCCGTCGACGCGGCGGCCGCGAAGGAGCTCGCCGGGCTGTTCCTCGAGTGCGTCATCGCCCCGGCCTACGGACCGGAGGCCCGCGAGATCCTCGGCGCGAAGAAGAACCTCCGCCTCCTCGAGAGCCCGCGCCTCGCCGACCCGCGCTCCTCCTGGAAGCGCCGCCAGGACGAGGCCCGCGAGATCCGCTCCATCCCCGGCGGCCTCCTCGTCATGGACCGCGACCTGGGCAGCGTCCGACGCGAGGACTGCAAGGTGATGACGAAGCGCGCCCCCACCGAGAAGGAGTGGAGGGACCTGCTCTTCGCCTGGAAGGTCGTGAAGCACGTGAAGTCGAACGCCATCGTCTTCGC
>JBAVCR010000558.1:0-23991 GCA_049586815.1 Anaeromyxobacteraceae bacterium | reverse complement strand
CTACGGGCTCGGCGCCCGCTTCTACGGCCTCGGCGCGTGACCGTTCTCCCCGCCGGCGCCGCGGAGCACGCGCAGGGCTGCCTCGTCTGCGGCCGGGACCTCGTCTACGCCCAGGCCGCGAGCCCGGCGACCTGCGCCACCTGCGGCGCCACCGAGCCGTCGCCGGCCCGCTGCGTGGAAGGGCACTTCGTCTGCGACGGCTGCCACTCCGGGTCGGCGATGGACGTCATCGAGCGGGCCTGCCGGCGGCACGAGGGGCGCGATCCGGTGGCGCTCGCCACCGCGCTCATGCGCCACCCGGCCGTGAAGATGCACGGTCCGGAGCACCACTTCCTCGTCCCCGCGGCGCTGCTCGCCACCTGGGCGACGGCGACGGGGGCGACGGGGCGCGACGGCCTCCTCGCCGAGGCCCGGCGACGCGCCGGCACGGTGGTGGGGGGATCGTGCGGATTTCACGGTGCGTGCGGCTCGGGCGTCGGCGTCGGGATCTTCGCGAGCCTCGCCACCGGGACCACGCCCCGCAGCACGGGGGGCTGGGGGAGGGCCAACCGCGCCACCGGGCGGGCCCTCCAGGTGATCGGGGAGGTCGGCGGTCCGCGCTGCTGCAAGCGCACCACCTGGCTCGCGCTCCTCGCCGGGGTGCGCTTCGTGCGGCAGGACCTGGGGGTCGCCCTCGAGGGCCAGGGCCCCCGCTGCTCGTTCCACGGCCGGAACGAGGACTGCCTCGCGCGGGACTGCCCCTTCTACCCGACCACGTCCGGGCGCGGCACGAACTGATCGCGGACCGCCGGGCGGTCGAGCACCGTCCGCTCCCAGCGCCCCAGCCGGTCGAAGCCCAGCGCCCTGGGCCGCCACTCGGCCGGCAGCCGGGCCACGAAGGAGGCGAGCGCCAGGTCGGCGGCGGAGAAGGGACCGAGCAGGTGCCCGGACGCGCTCGCGCCGATGTCGAGCTCGATGAAGGCGCGCCGCACCTCGTGGAGCGCCTCGACGCGCTCCTCCGGGGTGCCCCGCACGATGCGCGGGAGCTGCGGCGCGAGGAGCAGGTTCACCCGGTCGTAGGCCGCCTTCACGGCCTCGCGTCCCGGGGGCTCGGGGAAGAGCCGCGGCTCCGGCCAGCGCTCCTCCAGGTGCTCGAGGATGGCCCAGGACTCGACGATCACCCGGCCGCCGTCGACGAGCACCGGCACCATGCCGCGGTTCTCGAGGCCGAGCAGCTCGGCGGGCTTCTCGCCGGGCTCGATGAGGCGCGAGCGGTAGGGGACGCCCTTCTCCGCCAGCGCAGCCCGCACCCGCTTGCAGTACGGGCAGGGCCAGGAGTGCCACAGCTGCAGTCCGTCGTTTCTCGGTCCGAACATCACATCCCCGGCAGGCGAGGGACCTGCTTCCGCTTCGACGCCTTGAAGTACGTCCCCCAGCCCTTCTTCATCCAGTGTCCGACAACCGGAAGTGGAATCATCTGCTCCTTCGCCTCGTCCCGGTGGACGTAGGCAGCGCCGTTTCCCATGTCCATGAGGCAGGTGATGGAGACGTGCGGGAGGTAGGACTCCCGCTCGGTCCGCCCGGCCGCCTCGGCGGCGACGTTCGCGGACGCCACACGGGCCATGACCTCGGCGAGGTGTCCTTGCTTGGCCCGCCAGGCCGGCCCCTCCAGCGCGGCCGAGTCGCCCACCGCCCAGACGCCGGGGAACCCGGGCACGGCGCACCCGCCGTCGATGCGGACGAAGCCGGCCTCGTTCCGGGGCAGGTCGCTCGCGGCGAGGACCGGGTGGCCGCCCTGGGCGGGGACGAAGACGGTGAGGTCGCTCGGGAGGCGGGAGCCGTCCTCGAAGAGGACCGCGCCGCCGGGCTCGAAGGAGGTGATCTTCCTTCCGAAGCGCATCTCCACGCCGAGGTCGCCGAGCATCTTCTGGATGGCCGCGACCGCCTTCTTGCCCATGCGCTCGCCGGGGCTCGGCATGGGGGCGAAGAAGGCGAGCTGGAAGCGGTCGAGGAGGCCGCGCCGGCGGAGCATGTGGACGACGTTGAACATGACCTCGAAGACCGGTCCGCCGCGCACCGCGGAGGGGTCCTTGGGGTTGCCCCCGAAGCCCATGGCGATGCGGCCGCCTCCACGGGCCACGAGCGCCTCGAGGGCCTCGTGGAGGCGGACGGTCGCCTCCGGGCTCCCGGAGAGGCCGAAGGTGTGCTCCACCCCGGGCGGCCGGAGCGGCGTGCCGCCGATGGCGACGAGCAGGTGATCGGCGACGAGCTCCTGCCCGTCCACCACCACCGCGCGCCGGGCCCCGGAGACCGACTCCACCTTGCCCTGACGGAACGTGAAACCGTGGCGGCGGGCGACGTCGGCCAGGTCGAGGCAGCTGTCCTCGAACGGGCGCTCCCCGGTCACCACCCAGATCGACGTCGGGTAGATCCAGAGGTAGGGACGCTCGGAGACGAGCGTGACGTCGAGCCCCGCCTTGCGGAGCTGGATGGCGGCTTCCAGGCCGGCGAAGCCGCCGCCGACGACGAGTGCGGTCCGGGTCATGCCGGGTGGGAGCCAGGCGGGCGGGAAAGGGGTCGGACCAGTCCGCGGAGGTGGGCTTCAGGGGCGGACGACGGGCAAGCCCGCGGAAGACCAGGCGATCATCCCGCCGCGGAGCTGCCGCGCCTCGAGCCCGGCCGCCCGGAGGAGACGGACTGCGGGCGGGCTGCGGTGGGCGGAGAGGCAGATGGCGACGACCGCCGTGCCCGGGGCGAGGCCGAGCGCCGCGAGCCGTTCCCGGAGGACGGTGACCGGGACGTTCCGGGCGCCCGCCACGTGCCCCCGCGCGAACTCGGCCGGGGTCCGGACGTCGAGGAGCACCGGAGGCGCCGCGCCGCGCAGCTCCTCCGCGAGCGCCTGGGCCGCCACCTCGGGAACGCTCCCGAACGGGAACCACCACGGGAGCTTCACCGGCTCACTTCCCCTTGCCGGGCGCGGGAGCGGCCTGCACCGGGTAGCGCTTGAGCAGCCAGTCCGGGATCCCCGCCTGGTAGATGGAGAGGTCGGTGTAGCCGAGCGCGGCCGCCTCCGCCGCCGCCTCGGCGGAGAGCGTGCAGCCGGAGCCGCGGCAGTAGAAGACGAGCGGCGTGCCCTTGTCCTTGGGCAGGCGGTTCGAGAGGGCGCGGACGAAGCCGGCGGGGACGTTCACCGCGCCCGGCAGGTGGGCCTGGGCCCACTCCTCCGGCGTGCGGGTGTCCACGATCACCACCTTCGCCTTCCGGTCGACGAGGGCCTTCACCTGCTCGGCGGTGACGATGCGGGGCGCGGCCGACGCGGCCAGGGCGAGGGCGAGCACGGCGGAGAGGGCTGGGCTCATGCGGCGCTCCTTGCGGCGGCCTCGTGGTCGTGGGCCGAGCCGAAGGCGACCTCGAACCCCTGGTGGAGGTCCCGGGACATGGTCCGGACCGCGGCGCAGTTGTACGAGTCCTCGACGAAGTTTCGGGCGGCCTGCTCGGCGATCGATCCGGGTTCGATGGGCTGCAACGCTTCTCCTTCCACGGGAATGGCGCCGGTGAGAGCCCGGGCCGGGGCGGAGGATTCGGGGGACCGGGTCGGGCCGCCCCGGGGCGCCCGGAGTCCCGTCCGGGGCATCCCTCCCCGGCCGCTTGCCCCGCCATCGGGGGTGACCGATCATCCTTCTCCGGGAAAGTCCCAGGAGGTCGTCCATGACGGTCGAGCTGACGAAGGGCGAGGTCGAGATCCTGCTGCAGTCGCTCGCGAACTGCATCGCGACCTGCAAGACGCACGCGGCGAAGCCGTCGGCGAAGTGCCCCGACTGCGACTCCGCCAAGGCCGTCCGGGCGAAGCTCGCGAAGAAGGCGAAGGCCTAGGAGATCCGCATGAAGATGCTCACGAGGAAGAAGGCCTGCTGCGCCCCGGAGAAGGCGGCGCAGTGCTGCGCGAAGTCGTCCCGGCTCGTGTCCGGCTGCCACGACTGAGTCGCGCCTCCCGCAGTCCGTGGAGCGCCTCGATGGTCGCCGCGAGCTCCGCGGCCGTGCACGCGCACGTCCCGCAGGCGGCGAGGTGCGCCTCGGCCTCCGCCCGGGCCTCCGGCGCGAGGTCGTCGTCGAGGTAGTCGGAGAGCAGCGCCAGCACCCGCCGGCAGGCTTCCAGCTCGATCCAGGGGTGGCGCACGATTCCGACCTCCTCCGGGCGCGGCGCCCGGCTCCCCGGTGGGAGCCAGGCGGCGCGCGAAGGGGTCGGCAGTTCCGCCGGGGCCGTCCTAGGCGAGGATGGCCTTCAGGTAGTCCGTCGTGCGGCTCCGCCGCTCCCGCTCGACCTCCTTCGGGTCGACGGCGACGAACTTCTCGTCCGGCGTGATCTTGAAGAGCGGCTGTCCCTTCTGGACGATGGTGCCATCCGGGCCGGTGAGGAGGATCTTGTCGACCGTGCCGGAGAACGGTGCCCGGACGGTGTTGAACATCTTCATGACCTCGATGATGTAGAGCGGCTGCCCCTTCTCGAAGTGCATGCCCTCCTGGACGAAGGGCGGCTTCCCGGGGGCCTCCTGTGCGTAGAACATTCCGCCGCACATGGCCACGATCTCGTCGGCCTTGGTGGAGGGCGGCGGGACGAGCACCTTCTTCATCCGCGCCTGGAGGTCGGGGTCGGCGAGGTAGGCCGGGATGGTGACGTCGAGGTCCTCCTCGACCCGGAAGTCGAAGAACTTCACCTGCTCGGCCAGCATGAAGAGCAGGCCGAGGAGCTCGTTGCCGGCCTCGTAGCCCAGGTGGGCCGAGCGGATGCGGGCCCAGGTCTCGGCGTCGTAGCCGCCCTGCGGCGCCTCGTTCAGGAGGATCTCGTCGAGCTTCCAGTACTCCTTCCTCTCGAGCCCGAAGGTCCGGCGCAGCTCCTGGTAGAAGCGGATCGACTTCTGGAGCAGTTCGTAGTCGTGCCCCCAGATGACCTCGGCCGCCGGCGCCTTCGCGTCGAAGGCCATGTTCAGGTAGTCGTAGGTGTCGTTCAGCACGCCCAGCGGGTTGCGGAGCCACACGAGCTTGCCGCCGCGGATCTCGTAGTTCTTCCGGTTCATCGAGAGCCAGCCGGAGAACAGGTGCGGGTCGTCGAGCAGCCGCTCCATGGGCCGCGTGAGGAGCGTGCCCTTGCGATCGAGCACCTCGGTCACGGCCTTCACCGCCGACGGGTCGTCGGGGAACTCGGCAACCGCCTTCCTGGCGTAGTGCTTCTTCATCTCGCCGAAGGCGTAGGCGACGTCGAGCTTGTTCGACTCGTCCTTCAGCTGGCCCACCAGCGTCAGGTAGGGGACGACGAAGCGCGTGGTGGGCTTCGCCATCACGTTCTGGCCGATGAACCAGTTCACGAGCCCGTAGTGGAATTCCAGGTTCGTGGCGAGCTGCACGCCGCGCAGGCTGGTGCGGGAGATGACCTCGGAGAGCTTCTGGTAGCTCTCCAGCCGGTCCTTCCCCTTGGTGAGGAGGAGCGCGATGTTGGAGTCGTAGGCGCCGGCCACCCGGTAGCGCATGAACATGCCGGTGTCGGGGTTGTTCAGGCTGATGCCCTGGTCGTCGCGGATCTCCCCCTCGATGGGGCGCGACCAGAAGCGGATCACGCCTCCGGCGTGGGGCGAGAGCGAGGCGTCGGTGGCGTTGAGGCGCGCCTCGGCGCTGGCGCCGAAGCGGGGCACGCGGGTCGGCTTGGGGAGCCGCGCCTTGTGGCGGGCGAGCAGCGCCATGGCCTCCACCAGCGACTCGACGACGAAGGAGTCCTTCGGGTCGTCGGGATTGGTGAACTCGAGGCTGTAGCAGAGCTCGGTGACCCGGTGCTCCACCTGGATGCGGGTGTTCACCTCCATGAAGTAGTAGCGATCCCGGTCGACGATGCACTCGAAGGTCGACGCCGAGTCGAGGCCGACGGCCGCCCCGAACCGGGCCGCGTCGTCCTCCATGCGCTTCAGGATCTCGAGGTCGGTGGCGAGCGACTTCGCCTCGGCGGCCCGGCCCGCGGCCTTGGCCGACTCGATGGCGGCGGTGAGCCCCTCCTGCGTCACCGAGATCTCGAGCAGCTTCTGCTCGTGCATCTGCAGCGAGCAGTCGCGGCCGCCCAGCGACACGCACCACTTTCCGTTGCCGAGCAGCTGGATCTCGTTGTGGCGGGTCTGCTCGATGTTGAGCTCGACGAGGACGTTCTTGTTGTCTCCCACGCCGTTGGCCTTGACCTCGTTCAGCACCTCGCGGGTCAGGGCGGGGGCGTCGGCGGCCGCCTCCTCGATGGCCTTCCTGCCGGCGTCCTTCATGGTGAGGAGCGTGCCGCCCAGGATGCGCTGCCCCTTGCCGCCGCCGCCGCCGATGGCCTTGAGGCGCACGCGGCTCTGCGGGTACTTCGTGAACATCTCCACCACTTCCTTGCGGACCTGCTCGCCCAGCTCGTCGATGGTGTAGAGGTCGATGCCCTTGGCGTAGGAGGCCATGAGGACGGCGTCGGCCAGCTCCTCGAGCCCGAGCTTCTCGTTCGCGAGAACCTTGGGGTCGACGGAGAGCTGCTTCGAGTCGACGAGCGCGAGGAGCTGCTTCCGGGTCGGGTACTTGGCGAGCAGCGTCTTCGCGGTGACGTTGTTCACGCCCGGCGTGACCGAGACCTTCACCTCGAGCGCGGTGCGCTTGGCCTCGTCCTTCTTGCCGGCGCGCGCCTGGGTCGTCGAGTTGGGGCCGATGAACTTGAGGCCGGCCTTCTCGATGGTGGCCACGAACTCCTCGTCCTCGGCCATGAAGCCGTAGCCGGCGAAGACCGAGTCGTAGCCGTTGTCGTGCGCGATCTGCACGATCTGCTGCATGCGCTCGACGCGCTCCTCCTTGGTGGCGCCGGTGTAGTCGGGCACCCGGTGGACGCGGCGGTTGTCGGTGAGCTGGCGCAGCTCGGGGGCGAGCGCGTTGGGGTAGACGATGGAGTCCTTCTCGGAGAGGAGGATGCCGTAGTGGGTGATGCCCATCTCCTCGAAGACGTCCATGGCCTCCTTGCGGATGGGGCCGCGGCAGACGATGAGGGGCTTCAGGTCCTCGCAGGCGAAGGAGCGGATCCAGGGCGAGGACGACTGCCCCAGCCGCCGGTCGCGGTGGATGAGCGGGTTGTTGCGGTAGAGGTCGGCGGTCGCGGCCATCGTCGGTGTCTCCGGTCTCGGATCGGTCGGTTGGGGTCGCGGCTCAGTGGAACTCGCGCTGCGGGCCGGTCATCGGCGACGGCTTGTAGTGGCGGAGCATGAAGTGCAGGTTCCTGCCCAGCGTCTCGCGGAGGTCGGTGGGCATGACCAGCGAGGAGATGGAGCCGAGGGCGAGGCCCTCCTTCGGGTTCATGAGCTCCTTCTCGTAGCGCTTGTTGAGCGCCGCCTCCTGCTGCTTCAGCCACTCGCCGGCCTCCTTCTCGGCGTCCTTCTTGGCCTGCGGCCCCTCCATGCCGGCGGCGGTGCGGGCGGCCACGCCCTTCTTCACCATGTCGGCGGCGCCGGCGCGGATCTTCCGGAGCTCGTCCTTGTAGACGAACTCCTTGCCGGCCGGCCCCATCACGGCGAGGCGCGTGGTGGGCAGCGCCAGCACCAGGTCGGCGCCGGTGGGATAGTTGTTGTAGGAGGCGTAGGCGCCGCCGAAGGCGTTGCGCAGGATGAGCAGGATGCGCGGCGTGCGCACGTCGACGATGGCGTCGAGCATGGAGCGCCCCGCCTGCACGATGCCGCGGGCCTCCTGCTCCCGGCCGGGGAGGAAGCCGGTGGTGTCCTCCATGAAGATGATGGGGATGTTGTAGATGTTGCAGAAGCGCACGAACCTGGCGATCTTGACCGCCGAGTCGCAGTCGATCTGCCCGGAGGACACGGCGCTGTTGTTGGCGACGAAGCCCACGACGTGGCCGCCCAGGCGGCCGAAGGCGGTGACCGCCTCCCGGGCGCGGTCGGGCTGCAGCTCGTAGTAGTCCCCGTAGTCGCAGATCTGCTGGATGATGATCGACACGTCGAAGGGCGTGTTGAACCCGGTCGACGAGTTGAACGCCTTCTTGAGCAGCGTGTTGATCTCCCAGGTCTTGCGGTCGAGCGGGTCGCTCGTCTCCTGGAACGGGGCCATGACCCCGTTGTTGTCCGGGATGTAGGAGAGGAGCCGCACCGCCTGGCGCAGCGCCGCCAGCTCGTCGACCACGGTGAGGTCGGCCACGCCCGAGGCGCCGTGCACCTTGGGGCCGCCCAGCTCCTCGGGGGTGATGTCCTCGCCCAGCACCGACTTCACCACGCCCGGCCCGGTGAGGCCGAAGAAGGTGTCGGCGGGCTGGATGACGAAGCTGCCCTGGCGCGGCAGGTAGGATCCGCCGCCGGCGTTGAAGCCGAACATGCACATGATGGTGGGCACCACGCCGCTGATCTTGCGGAGCGCGGTGAAGGCCTCGGCATAGCCGTCCAGGCCGCCCACGCCGGCGGGCACGAAGGCGCCGGCCGAGTCGTTCATGCCGATGAGGGGGATGCCCCGCTCGCCGGCCAGGCGGAAGTGCTTGGCGAGCTTCATGCCGTTGGTGGCGTCCATCGAGCCGGCACGCACCGTGAAGTCGTGGCCGTAGACCGCGACGTCGCGCCCGCCGATGTCGAGGATGGCGGTGACCAGCGAGGCGCCGTCGAGGTTCTTGCCCCAGT
Organism: Anaeromyxobacteraceae bacterium; assembly: GCA_049586815.1. Classification (GTDB taxonomy): domain Bacteria; phylum Myxococcota; class Myxococcia; order Myxococcales; family Anaeromyxobacteraceae; genus CAIOAK01. The sequence goes on along the minus strand of JBAVCR010000558.1, from coordinate 15,346 downwards.
TCTGGAAGAGGACGATGGGCTCCTTGTCGGAGAGCACCCGCATGCGCTCCCACACCGTCATGCGCTTCTTGGCGTGCTGCTTCTCGATCTGGTCGATGGCGACCGAGCGGATGGGGCGCTGGATGAGGTCCCACCCCTCCTTCATCGCCTCCTCGTACGGGCCGGTGGCCCGGGCGATCTCGCCGGGGATGTTGAACTCGACCTTCTCGGGCGGATCGAGCGGGTTGGCGAGCGTCGGCTTGATGGGGCGCTTGGACATGGGGCTCGGGACCTCCGACCGGTGGAATGCCTGGGGGCGCGAAAAAAGGAAGCGGATTGTGGCAAGCCCGGGGGCCTGCGGCAAGGACCATGTCGACATTTGGCCCACCCCGATGACGCGCCGCGCCGAGACCGATTCGGCCACCGCAACGCGTCGCGTCGTGAATCGCGATCTCCCGATCACTAGGATTCCCGCTCCTCGCGCAGGTCCGGGAAGGAGCGCATGACGGGACGACCGGTCGTGGAAGGCGAAGACCGGGACATCCTGTCGGTCGAGGGGTTGTCGCTCTCCTTCGGAGGGCTCGCCGCGCTCGCCGACGTCGACCTGGCGGTGCGCGAGGGCTCGATCACCGGGATCATCGGCCCGAACGGTGCCGGGAAGACGAGCCTCCTCAACTGCATCTCCGGCTTCTACCGCCCGCAGCGGGGCCGCGTGACCTTCGAGGGGCGCGAGGTCACCCGCGTGGCTCCCGACCGGCGCGCCGCGCTGGGGATCGGCCGCACCTTCCAGAACGTGGCCCTCTTCGAGGGCATGAGCGTCCTCGACAACGTGAAGCTGGGCGCCCACGCGCGCCTGCGCTCCGGGATCCTCTCCACCATGCTCGGGACGCCTTCGGCCCGGCGCGAGGAGCTGGAGCTGCGCGAGCAGGTGGAGAACGAGGTCCTCGACTTCCTGGAGATGGAGCACCTGCGCCACCGCACGGTGGGCAGCCTCGCCTACGGCCTGCAGAAGCGGGTCGACCTGGCCCGTGCGCTGGCCATGCGGCCGCGCGTGCTGCTCCTCGACGAGCCGGTGGCGGGGATGAACGAGGAGGAGACCGAGGACATGGCCCGCTTCGTCCTCGACATCCAGGAGGAGCGGGGCGTGACGGTGGTGCTCATCGAGCACGACATGGGCGTGGTCATGGACCTGTGCGACCGCATCGCGGTGCTCTCCTTCGGCGAGCGCATCGCGCTCGGCACGCCGGACGAGATCCGGGGCGACCCCGAGGTCATCGGCGCCTACCTGGGCGAGGAGGCGGCCTGACCATGGGCGAGGGGCTCGTCCACCTGCTGCAGCTCCTCGCCTCGGGCGTGGTGACGGGCGGCATCTACGCCCTCGTCGCCATGGGGTTCGTGGTGGTCTACAAGGCCACCCGCGTCATCAACTTCGCCACCGGCGAGTTCATGATGCTGGGGGCCTTCTTCGCCTGGACGGCGATGAGCGCGCTCCACGCCCCCTTCGCGGTGGCCCTCGTCGCGGCGCTCGCCGCCTCGGCGCTCCTCGGCATGGCCACCGAGCGGCTCGTGCTCCGGCCGCTGCTCGGCCAGCGCAGCATCTCGATCATCATGGTGACCATCGGGCTCGCCGCCATCTTCAAGGGGGTGGCCCAGATCGCCTGGTCGGGCGACTACCGCTCCTACCCGCCCATCTTCCCGCGGGCCCCGGTGGAGCTCGGCCCGATCCTCATCCCCTCCCGCCAGTTCTACCCCTTCCTCATCGCCGTCGCGGCCATCGCGCTCGTGGGACTCGGCTTCCGCTTCACCCGCACCGGCACCGCCATGCGGGCCACCGCCGACGACCAGATGGCCGCCTTCGGGATGGGCATCGACATCCGCCGCATCTTCTCGCTCTCCTGGAGCCTCGCCGCCATGACCGCGGCGGTGGCCGGCGTGGTGGTGGGGATCATCGGCGGCATCAGCCCGCAGCTCGGCGCCATCGGGCTCCGCACCTTCCCGGTGGTGATCCTGGGGGGGCTCGACAGCATCGCCGGCGCGCTCGTGGGCGGGGTCGTCATCGGCGTGCTCGAGAACCTGGCCGGGGGATACCTGGATCCGCTGCTCGACGGCGCCAGCCTGAAGGAGGTCGTGCCCTTCGTGGTGCTCGTCGTCACCCTGATGGTCCGCCCCTACGGCCTCTTCGGAACCCGGGAGGTGGAGCGGCTCTGACCGCCCGGGACCCCCGTGCTCATCGGCAATTACAAGGAGAGCTACGGCGCCGACGAGGCGATCTTCCGGACCCCGGCCACCCGCGCCTGGATGGGCGTGGCCGCGGTCGCCGCGCTCCTCTTCCCGCTCGTCGCCGGCGACTACCCGCTCTACCTGGCGAACCTGGTGGCGGTGCTCGCCATCGGCGCGCTCGGGCTCAACATCCTGGTCGGGTTCACGGGCCAGATCTCGCTCGGGCACGCCGCCTTCATGGGCATCGGCGCCTACGCCACCGCCATCCTGGCCACGCGCCTCCACCTGCCCTTCTGGATCGCCATCCCCGGAGGCGGCGCGCTGGCCTGCGCGGCCGGCGTGCTGGTGGGCGTGCCCTCGCTCCGCATCAAGGGGCTCTACCTCGCCATCGCCACGCTGGCCGCCCAGGTGATCCTGGAGTGGGTCTTCAACAACTGGACCTCGATGACCGGCGGCATCCGGGGGCTCAACGTGGCCCCCGCGTCGGTGCTGGGCTTCCCGCTCGACACCGACGCGCGGATCTACTACCTGCTGCTCGGCGTCGCGGTGGCCCACTTCCTCCTCGCCACCAACCTGCGCCGCTCCCGGTGGGGGCGGGCCTTCGTGGCGGTCCGCGACCGCGACGTGGCCGCCGAGATCGTGGGCGTCTCGCTCTTCCGCACCAAGATCCTGGCCTTCATGGTGTCGTCCTACTACGCCGGGATCGCCGGCGGCCTGTGGGTCTACTTCACCAAGGTGGTCACCCCGGAGAACTTCCCGCTCTCCCTCTCCATCCAGTTCCTGGCCATCGTCATCGTGGGGGGCCTGGGCTCGATCAAGGGCACCGTGTACGGCACCGTCTTCATGACGCTCGTGCCCGAGATGCTGAAGGGAGCCACCGGGCTCGCCCGGGCCTTCTGGCCCGACGCCCAGTCCTACCTCTTCCCGCTCCGGGACGTGGTCTTCGGCCTGCTCATCGTCGTCTTCCTGATCTTCGAGCCCCACGGGCTCGCCGAGGTATGGAACCGCGTGAAGCGGTTCTTCGCGCTGTGGCCGTTCGAGAAGTGAACCGATGGAGGAACCCGCCATGAGACCGATGCTCCGCCAAGCCGCCCTGCTGCTCGCCCTCGCCGGGATCGCGCCCGCGGCCCGGGCCGCCGACGACGTCGTCACCGTGGGCGCCTGCCAGCCCATCACCGGCCGCTTCGCCTTCGCCGGGGTGAACGTCAACGCCGGCCTGCAGGACTACCTGAACATGGCCAACGAGAAGAAGCTCGTCCCGGGCAAGACCTTCAAGTACGTCTACGAGGACTCGGGCTACGACACCGACCGCGCGGTGGCCTGCTTCAAGAAGATGATGGCCCAGCACAACCCGCAGATCATGTACGGCGAGTCCACCGGCCTCGGGAAGGCCATCGCCCCCGAGCTGAACGCCCGCTACAAGGTGCTCTACGCCTCGGCCAGCTTCTCGAGCGAGCTCGCCGACCCGAAGACCCACCCCTTCTCGTTCATCTCCGGGCCCACCTACTCGGACATGTTCGGCGTGCTCCTCGAGTACATCGCCCGCAACAAGGGGGACGCGAAGCCCCGCGTCGCCTTCTTCTACAGCGACACCGAGTTCGGCAAGGACCCCATCCCCTACGCCCGCAAGCGCGCCGCCGAGCTGGGCATCGACGTGGTCGCCGAGATCGTCACCAAGGCCGGCGCCGTCGACGTGACGAGCGAGGTCCTGCAGCTGAAGAAGGTGAACCCCGACTACGTGATCTTCCAGGGATTCGTGCTCGCCCCCATCCCGGAGGTGATCCGCGCCACCAAGGACTTCGGGCTCAAGACCCGGTTCATGGGCACCTTCTGGTCGATGGACAAGACCATCATCGACAAGCTGGGCGCGGACGCCGACGGCTACATGGGCGTGAACCCGTACGCCTACTTCTACGAGGAGTCGGCTCCCGGCATCGCCGCCATGCGGGCCTGGAACCAGAAGGCCCACCCGGAGGCGAAGTACCAGCCCAACTCCTACATCCAGGGCTGGTTCACCGGCATGGTCTACGTGGAGGCGGTGCGCCGCGTGGTGGCCTCGGGCAAGCCGGTCACCGGCGAGAACCTGGCCGCGGTGATCGACACCATCAAGGACTGGGACACCGGCGGCGTCTCGGGCAAGGTCACCTTCACGAACCACAAGGCCGGCGTGGGGCGCGTCTACAAGGCCAACGCCCAGAAGGGCGTCTTCGAGCCGGCCTCGGACTGGATCTACGTGAAGTGAGCCCGCCTCTCCTCCGCGTGAACAACCTGGAGGTGGTGTACAACCACACCGTCCAGGTGCTGAAGGGGCTCTCCCTCTCCGTGCCCGAGGGCGCCATCGTGGCGCTCCTCGGGTCGAACGGGGCCGGGAAGACCACCACCCTGAAGGCGATCTCCGGCCTCCTGCCGCTCGAGGACGGGGAGATCGTCGACGGGGAGGTCCAGTTCCGCGGGGCCTCCGTGGCCGGGTGGCTGCCCCACCGCATCGCGCGGGACGGGCTCTTCCAGGTGATGGAGGGGCGGCGTATCTTCGAGCACCTCACCGTCGAGGAGAACCTCGAGTGCGCCACCTACGCGCGCACCGGGGCGGTCGAGCTGGGCGAGGATCTGAAGAAGGTCTTCGCCTACTTCCCGCGCCTCCGGGAGCGGCGCCGGCAGCTCGGGGGCTACCTCTCCGGCGGCGAGCAGCAGATGCTTGCCATCGGGCGCGCGCTGGTGGCCCGACCCGCGCTCCTGCTGCTCGACGAGCCGTCGCTCGGCCTCTCCCCGCTCCTCTGCCAGGAGATCTTCCGCATCATCGAGGCCATCAACCGGGACGAGAAGGTCTCCATCCTGCTCGTCGAGCAGAACGCGCGCATGGCGCTCTCCATCTCCCGCCATGCCTACATCCTGGAGAACGGCAAGGTGGTCCTCGACGGACCGTCCGAGCGCCTGCGGGAGGACCGCGACGTCCAGGAGTTCTACCTGGGCAACCGCGGGGACGGGCGCGCCAGCTACCGGGACGTGAAGCACTACAAGCGGAGGAAGCGGTGGCTCTCCTGACGGCGCCCGGCCCGGAGGCCGACACCCTCCCCAAGGTGCTCGCCTGGCGGGCGACCGCCCACCCGGACGCGGTGGCGCTGCGCGAGAAGGAGTACGGGATCTGGCAGCGGGTCTCCTGGGGCGGCTACCTCGGCCACGTGCGCCGCGCCTGCATGGGGTTCGTCGACCTCGGGCTCGGCCCCGGCGACAAGGTGGCCATCCTCTCGGAGAACCGGCGCGAGTGGCTCTACGCCGAGCTCGCGGCCATGTCGGCGGGCGCGGTCGGCGTGGGGGTCTACCCGACGAGCCCGGCGAACGAGGTGCAGTACGTGCTCGCCCACTCCGGCGCCACCATCGTGGTGGCCGAGGACCAGGAGCAGGTCGACAAGATCCTCGAGGTGGGCGGGGCGCTGCCCGCCGTGCGCCACGTGGTCGTCCCGGAGACGAAGGGGCTCCGCAGTTACCGCGACCCCCGGCTCCTCTCCTGGGCCGAGCTCGAAGAGCGCGGGGCGCGGCTCGACGCCGCGCGCCCGGGGCGCTTCGAGGAGATGGTGGCGACCACCCGTCCCGACGAGGTGGCCTTCCTCATCTACACCTCCGGCACCACCGGCTTCCCCAAGGGGGCCATGATCTCGCACCGCAACGTGCTCGCCCAGGCGCGCGCCGCCGCGGAGGCCACCGGGATCCAGGGCACGGACACGGTCGTCTCCTACCTCCCCCTCTGCCACGTGGCGGAGCAGATCTTCTCGGTCCACCTGCCGCTCCACCTGGGGATGACGGTGAGCTTCGCCGAGGGGATCCGGACCATCCAGGAGGACCTGCGCGAGATCGCGCCGTCGGTCTTCCTGGGCGTGCCGCGCATCTGGGAGAAGATGCAGGCCTCGATCCTGGTGAAGATCCAGGAGACCGGGTCGCTCCGGCGGCGCATCTTCGAGGGAGCCATGGAGCGCGGCCGGGTGCGCGCCCGGCGCCGGCTGGCCGGCGAGCGCGAGGGCCCGCTGGAGCGGCTCCGCGCCGCCGTCGACCACCTGCTCGTCTTGAGGGCGCTGCAGAACTTCGTCGGCCTGCGCCGGGCCCGGGCCACCTTCTCTGCGGCCGCGGCCATCTCGCCCGAGGTGCTGCTCTTCTTCCACGCCATGGGCATCCCGGTGCGGGAGGGCTACGGGATGACCGAGTGCACCGGCTTCTCCTTCGTGCAGCGCGAGGGGGACGTGCGGCTCGGCACGGTGGGGCGCCCCATCCCCGGCGTCGAGTTCCGGCTGGCCCCGGACGGCGAGCTGCAGAAGCGCGGGGAGACCATCTTCCTCGGGTACTACCGGGACGAGAAGGCCACGGCGGAGGTGCTCGAGGGGGGCTGGCTCCACACCGGCGACGTCGCCGAGGCCGATCCCGACGGCCACCTGCGCATCGTCGACCGCAAGAAGGCCATCTTCGTCACCTCCGGCGGGAAGAACGTCTCGCCGTCGCTCGTGGAGAACGCCCTCAAGGTCTCCCCCTACGTGAAGGAGGCGGTGGTGCTCGGCGAGGGGGAGAAGTTCGTCGCCGCGCTCATCCAGATCGATCTCGAGAACGTCGGACAGTGGGCGACCGAGCGGAAGCTCGCCTATACGAACTTCCGGAGCCTGGCCGCGCTCCCGGAGGTGCAGGAGCTCGTCGCCCGGGAGGTCGACCGGGCCAACCAGGGACTCGCCCCGGTGGAGCAGGTGCGCAGGTTCCGGCTGCTCGACAAGGAGCTCGACCACGACGACAACGAGGTCACCGCCACCATGAAGGTCCGCCGCAAGACCATCTACGAGAAGTTCGCCCCGCTGATCCGGGAGATCTACCAGTGACCCGCCGTGAAGAAGGAAAGCCCGTCCATGCCGCCATCACCGGTTGGGGCAAGTGCCTGCCCCCCGCCGTGCTCAGGAACGCCGACCTGGCCACCTTCCTCGAGACCGACGACGAGTGGATCGCCTCCCGCACCGGGATGCGGGAGCGGCGCATCTCCCACGTCCCGCTGGGCGAGGTGATCCACGTCGCGGCCTCCCGGGCGCTCGCCTGCGCCGGCCTCGAGGCCTCGGCGCTCGACCTCATCGTGGTGGGGAGCACGCTCGGCGACGAGCTCTGCCCCAACGTCTCCTCGGGCACGCAGAAGCGGCTCGGGGCCACGAACGCGGCCGCCATGGACGTGAACACGGCCTGCACGAGCTTCCTCTACGGCCTCTCGTCGGCCACCGCCCTCATCCGCACCGGCGTGGTGAAGCGGGCGCTCGTGGTGGGGGCCGAGGCCCCCTCCCCGTTCATGGACTGGGACAACCGCAACATCGCCGTCCTCTTCGGCGACGGGTGCGGCGCGGTGGTGGTCGAGGCCACCCACCGGGAGGAGGGGCTCCTCGCCGAGCGGCTGGGCTGCTACGGCGAGAGCCGCCACATCCTCGACATCCGCGGCGTGGGCGCCCGCTACGCGAACCAGGGCATCCCGCTCGGTTACGCCTCGTGGAGCTTCGACGGCCAGGAAATTTTCAAGAAGGCCGTCATCGGCATGACGCAGGCGAGCCAGGAGGCGCTCGCCCGGCGCGGCCTCGCCGTCGGCGACGTCGACCTGGTCGTCCCCCATCAGGCGAACCTGCGCATCATCGACGCGGTGGGGAAGCGGCTCGGCGTGGACCCGTCGAAGGTCTTCGTGAACGTCCAGCGCTACGGGAACATGTCGGCGGCCACGGTTCCGGTGGCGCTCGTGGAGGCGCTGGAGGAGGGGCGGGTCCGGCCCGGCTCCACGCTGCTATTGCCCGCCTTCGGCGGCGGCCTCACCTGGTGCGCCCACGTGGTGCGCTGGGGCGAGCGGGTGACGCCGCTCGGCAGGAGCCACGTGGACCTCCCCCCCTGCGACCGCACCGGCCTCGAGATCGTGAACGACCTGCGGGCCCGCCGCGCCACCTACCACCAGGCGGCCGCCCCCTTCATCGAGGCGGCGCGCCACCTGCTCGACGAGCCGGCCGCGTAGCCAGGCCAGGGTGCTCCCTCCGGGGGTCTGGCCCTCGTCCGCCTCGCATCCCAGCCCCCGGCGGCGCTATCATGCCCTCCCATGCCCATCCCCGCCCCCACCGTCGGAGAGCTCTCCCCCTCCGTCCGCCTGCTCCTCGGCCCCGGCCCGAGCCCCGTCCACCCGCGCGTCTACCGCGCCATGACCACGCCGCAGCTCGGCCACCTCGACCCCCAGTTCCTCGGGATCATGAACGAGGTCCAGGCCCAGCTCCGCTACGCCTTCCAGACCGCGAATCCCTTCACCATCGCGGTGTCGGGAACGGGCTCGGCGGGCATGGAGGCCGCGCTCGTCAACGTGATCGAGCCGGGCGACACGGTCGTCGTCTGCGCCGCCGGCGTCTTCGCCAACCGCATGGCCGACATCGTGGGGCGCTGCGGCGGCAAGCTCGTGAAGCTCGAGGTTCCCTGGGGCCAGGTCTTCCCCCACGCCATGATCGAGGAGGCGCTCAAGAAGCACGCCCCCGTGAAGGCGGTGGGCATCGTGCACGCCGAGACCTCCACCGGCGCCCAGCAGCCCATGGACGGTCTCGGGAAGCTCTGCCACGCGAACGGGGCGCTCCTCGTCGTCGACACGGTGACGTCGCTCGGCGGCGTGCCGGTGAACGTCGACGCCTGGGAGGCCGACGCGGTCTACTCCGGCACCCAGAAGTGCCTCTCCTGCCCGCCGGGCCTCGCTCCCTTCACGCTGTCGCCCCGGGCGCTCGACGCCGTGCGCGCCCGGAAGACGAAGGTGCAGTCCTGGTACCTCGACGCCGGCATGGTCGCGGACTACTGGGCCGAGGGGAAGCGCGTCTACCACCACACCGCTCCCATCAGCATGGTCTACGCGCTCCGCGAGGCGCTCCGCCTCGTCGCCGAGGAGGGGCTCGAGGCCCGCTTCGCCCGCCACAGGAGGAACAGCGCGGCCCTCATCGCCGGCTTCGCGGCACTCGGCGCAAAGCCCCTCTCCGCCGACGGGGAGCGGCTCCCGTCGCTCAACGCGGTCATCCCGCCCGAGGGCGTGGACGAGGCCGCCGTGCGCAAGTACGTGCTCACCGAGCACGACATCGAGATCGGCGGCGGCCTCGGGCCGCTCGCCGGCAAGCTCTGGCGCATCGGGCTCATGGGCTACGGCTCCTCGCAGGCGAACGTGGTCACCGTGCTCTCGGCCATCGAGCAGGGCATGCGCAAGCAGGGCAAGGCGGTGGCGCCGGGTACCGCGGCCGCCGCGGCGCTGCGCACCTACGACGCCGGGTGAGCCACCCACCATGAACGGGCGCGCCTCCGTCTCCGAGCTGGCCGGCCGCATGGCCGCGGTGGTGGGCGCGCAGAACTGCTTCTCGGCGGGTCCCGACCTCCTCACCTACGAGTGTGACGGGCTCACCCACGGCCGCACCCGGCCGGACCTCGTCGTGCTTCCCGGATCCACCGAGGAGGTGGCCGAGGTGGTGCGGCTCGCCCGGGCCGCGGGGCGCCCCATCGTCCCGCGCGGCTCGGGAACCGGCCTCTCCGGCGGCGCCCGCCCGGTGCCGGGCTCGGTGGTGGTGGCGCTCTCGCGGATGCGACGCATCCTGGAGGTGAACCTGGAGGACGGCTGGGTGCGGGTCGAGCCCGGCGTCATCAACCTCGACGTGACGAAGCACGTCTCGGCGGCTGGCTACTACTACGCGCCCGATCCGTCCTCGCAGAGCATCTGCTCCATCGGCGGGAACGTCGCCTTCAACTCGGGCGGAGCCCACTGCCTCAAGTACGGCTTCACGGTGAATCACGTGCTCGGCGCGCGGGTCGTGCTCCACGACGGCAAGGTGGTGGACATCGGCGGCCCGGCACTCGACGCCCCCGGCCACGACCTGCTCGCGGCGCTGGTGGGCAGCGAGGGGATGGTGGGCATCGTCACCGAGGTGACGCTTCGCCTCCTGCGGAAGCCCGAGGCCACGAGGACCTTCTTCGCCACCTTCCCCTCCACCGACGAGGGGGGCGAGGCGGTCTCCCGCATCATCGCCGCCGGCATCCTGCCCGCCGCCATCGAGATGATGGACCGGCTCGCCATCGTGGCGGCGAAGGCCGCCACCGGGCTCGACTGGCCCGACGTGGGGGCGGCGCTCCTCATGGACGCCGACGGCCCCGCGGCCGAGGTGGAGGACCTCTCGGCGCGGGCGGTCCAGATCGCCCGGGACGCGGGCGCGCTCGAGCTCCGGCTGCCGCGCAACGAGGCCGAGCGGCAGCTCATGTGGAAGGGGCGGAAGAGCGCCTTCGCCGCGGTGGGGCGCATCTCGCCCAACTACATGGTGGAGGACGGGGTCATCCCGCGCTCCGAGATCGCGCCGGTGCTGCGCGAGATCGAGGCGCTCGCGAAGGACGCCGGGCTGCGGGTGGCGAACGTCTTCCACGCCGGCGACGGCAACCTGCACCCGCTCGTGCTCTACGACGCCCGGGAGGAGGGGCAGGAGCATCGCGCCGAGCAGGTGGGCGGCGAGATCCTGCGCATGTGCGTGCGGCGCGGCGGCTCCATCACCGGCGAGCACGGCGTCGGCTCGGAGAAGGCGGCCTACATGGCCGACATGTTCGGCGATGACGACCTCGAGACCATGAGGCGGGTCCGGGAGGCCTTCGACCCCGAGTGCTGCATGAACCCCGGCAAGGTCTTCCCGTCGTCGCGCCTCTGCGGCGAGAAGCCCGGACCGGGCGGCGTGGAGCACCCGGCGGTGCGGTCGGGCGAGGTGCAGCGATGGTGATCCGCGAGCGCCCCGCCACCGCCGACGACGCCATCCAGGGTGTCGTTCCCCGCATCGTCCTCGAGCCTTCCACGGTCGAGGAGGCCGCGGAGGCGGTCGCCCGCTCTGCGCGGGAGAAGCTCGCGGTCGCCTTCGTGGGCGGCGGCACCGACCTGGGCCTCGGCGCCCGGCCCTCCCGGCTCGACGCCGTCCTCCGCACGACGTCCCTCTCCCGCCTCGTAGACCACGCCCCGGCCGACCAGGTGGTCACCGCCGAGGCGGGCATGACGCTCGCCGCGCTGGGCGAGGTGCTGGCCCGCCACCGCCAGCGCCTCTCCCTCGACGCCCCGTTCCCGGGGCGCGCCACGGTGGGCGGCGTGGTGGCGGCGAACGCCTTCGGACCGCGGCGCACGCGGTTTGGCGCGGCGCGCGACCTCGTCCTCGGCGTCTCCCTCGTCCGGGCCGACGGGGTCCCGGCCCGGGGCGGCGGCAAGGTGGTGAAGAACGTGGCCGGGTTCGACCTCCCCCGGCTCATGGTGGGCTCGCTCGGCACGCTGGCGCTCCTCACCCGCGTCACCTTCCGGGTCCACCCGCTCCCCGAGGTGGAGTCGACCGTGCTCTTCCCCGGGCTCGACCCCGACCAGGTCCGCGGGCTCGCCGCGGCCTGGCGGGCGGCCCAGCTCGAGCCGACCAGCGCCGCCGCCGTCTTCGTCTCCGACCTGCTCGACCTGGGCGTGCGCTTCGAGGGGTTCGAGACCGGCGTGGCCGACCAGGTGGCGCGGCTCCTCGACCTGGCGCGCCGCTCGGGGCTCTCCGGCGAGAAGCTCCCGCCCGCCGACGCGGCCGGGTTCTGGCGCCGCCACGACCAGGTGCGCGAGGCGGGTGCGCTGCGGGTGAAGGTCACGACCGTGCCGTCCCGCCTGGGCGAGCTCGCCCGGGCCTGGCTTCCGCAGCTCCTGGGCGAGCTCTCTCCCGCCGGCGCCGTCGTCTACCCCACGCTGGGCATGGCCTTCGCCTCGGGCGACCCGGCCTCGGGGGCGGGACTCGCCGCGGCGCTCCGCGACGTGCGGCTCGCCGTGGCCGCCTCCGGGGGCTCGGTGGTGATCGTCGACTCCCCGCCCGCCATCCGCCCCACCTGCGACCCCTGGGGCCCGCCTCCCGCGTCGGTGGAGCTCATGCGGGCGCTCAAGGACCGCTTCGATCCCGAACATCGTCTCGCGCCCGGGCGCTTCGTGGGAGGCATCTAGTGTCCGGCACCGGCCGCCACCCCGCCCTCGACTGCGTCCACTGCGGCTTCTGCCTGCCGGTCTGCCCGACCTGGGTGGCCTGGGGCCGGGAGCCCGACTCCCCGCGCGGCCGCATCGAGATCGCGAAGGCCATGCTCGACGGCGCGGCCCCCTCGCCGGAGATGGTCTCCCACCTCGACTCCTGCCTGGGCTGCATGGCCTGCCTCGCGGCCTGCCCGTCGGGCGTGCGCTACGACGCGGTCATCGAGGAGGCACGGGCCCGCGTGGAGACGGCGGCCGTCCGCACCTCGACCGACGCCGGCCGCCGCTCCGCCATCTTCTCGCTCTTCCCGCACCCGGGCCGGCTGCGCGTGGCGGCGGTGTTCCTCTGGCTCTGGCGCGCCAGCGGCCTCCGCTGGCTCACCCGCACGCTCGGCCTCACCCGCCTCTTCCCGTTCCTGGGGCGGCTCGACGCGCTCGCGCCCGACCTGGGCTTCGCCGAGGTCTCCTCCCGGCTTCCCGAGGCCACGCCGGCGTCCGGCGAGCGGCGCGGGCGGGTGGCGCTCGTGGGCGGCTGCGTGCAGCGGGTCTTCTTCCCCGGGGTGAACGAGGCCACGCTGCGCGTGCTCTCCGCCGAGGGCTACGAGGTCGTCGTGCCCCCGGGGCAGGGCTGCTGCGGCGCGCTGTCGGTGCACGCCGGGCGCGCCGAGGAGGCGCGGGCCATGACCCGCGACCTCGTCGCGAAGCTCGAGGCCTCCGGCGCCGACGTCTTCCTCGTGAACGCCGCCGGCTGCGGCTCGCACCTGAAGGACCTCCGCCACCTCTTCCAGGAAGACCCGGCGTGGCGCGACCGCGCCGCTTCCTTCTCCCGCAAGGTGAAGGACGTGACCGAGTTCCTGGCGGCGGTGGCGCCGCGGGCCGAGCGCCACGCCATTCCCGGCAAGGTGGCCTACCACTCACCGTGCCACCTGGGGCACGCGCAGGGCATCCAGGACCCGCCGCGGGCGCTCCTCCGCGCCATCCCCGGCATGGAGCTCGTGGAGGTCCCGGAGGGGGACCAGTGCTGCGGGAGCGCCGGCATCTACAACCTCGTGCAGGTGGCGGCCTCCGACGAGCTGGGGGCGCGGAAGGCGGCGAACGTGCTCGCCACCGGCGCGCCGTTCCTCGCGTCGGCAAACCCCGGGTGCACCCTTCAAGTCCAGCGGGTGCTGCGCGAGAAGGGCGCGTCGGTCCAGGCGGCGCACCCCATCGAGATCCTGGACGCGTCGATCCAGGGGAAGCCATTCCCGGGAAGAAAGTAGCGCTCGAGGACGGAGTACCGGGTTCGATTCCCGGGCGCCTCATCACTCAACTACGGAACTTCCCTCGACTTCGCCTCCGGCTCGGAGCCCGTCTCCAAGCCGTCTCCAACGGATTCGCCGGTCGGCCTCCGGTCGAGCAACCGGATGGCCGCATCCTTGTGAGCCGGCGAGAGGTGGATGTACCGCTGCGTCGTCCCCAGGTCCTGGTGCCCCGCGAGCTCCTGGATCGCCTTCGCCGTCGCACCCTGCCTCGCGAGGTGCGAGCAGAAGGTGTGGCGGAGGATGTGATACGCGCCGGTGACCGGGAGGCCAGCCCGTCGCTGGGCCTTCTCCATCCACTCGTGCACGGCCTGCCTGCCGATGCTGTCCCCGTTCTCCTGGCACAGGACGCGGGAGCCTCGGAGGTGACGATGGGCCTTGAGGGCGGCAGCCAGGCGAGCCGTCATCGGCACTCGCCGGGATCGCCCGCCCTTGGGCGTCGTCACGTGGCCGTCCCACTCGCTGCGCTGCACGTGCAGGACGCTCCGCTTCTGGTCGACGTCGCTCCACTCCACTGCGATGGCCTCTCCTCCCGGGGCACGCACACGCTCACCATCTCGGCGGAAACCTTGGCCTGCGTGTACGCATCCGGTGGGTAGCTCGGGCACACCACGCGCACGGTACCCCCGTCTGCGTTGCGGTCCTTGAGGACCACGGTGGACAAATCGGCGCGCGACCGCTCACAAGCGTGCGCCCGATGAAGCTCATGCGTATCAAGGCGCTTCGCGGCGAATGGTGTGACAGGCTCGCGAGGGTATGGCCCCGTCGGGGGCGCTGCCGGGGTTTCCGACCCACTCGACGCCGGTGCAACTCCATTTCGCCGGCAAGGAGTGGCTGGGGCGAAGCCACATCCCGCGCCGCGCCTTGCTCTTTCGGCAAGTTCTCGTTATCTCGTTGGGGTGGAGGCAGCCCAGGCGCTCGCGGACATTCGAGGGTACGCCGCAGGTGGCCGCATCCGCATCCTGCGCCATGCGTGGCAGCGGATGGGCGAGCGGGGCGTGCGGTACGAGGATGTCCGCCACGCCCTCGTGGGCGCGCGGAGGTGCAGGGCGGCGGACCAGGGCCGGTGGAAGGTGACCGGTGATGACCTCGACGGGGACGAGCTCACGCTGGTCGTCTCCATCGAAGAGGGCGTCGTCGTGGTGACGGTGTTCTGACGCAGGGGCGAAGCCATGAAGTGGTGTGCATCGTGCCGGAGCAGGGACGTTCGGAAGGCCAGCGAGACGGTGGAGGTGCGCGTACCCTCGCCCGTGCCCCTCGTCGTGCGCGTGGCGGGGGTATCGGCCGTCCGATGCGGCGCCTGCGGCGAGACGGCACTCAGCGGTGGCGATCTCGCTCGGGCCGAGCTGCTTGCCGGCGCCGAGGCGATGGCGCGCGGCCTGCGGGACGGTGGCACCTTCAAGTTCGTTCGCAAGGCGCTCGGGATGCGCGCCGCCGAGTTGGGGACCCTCCTCGACGTGTCGCCGGAGACCATCTCGCGCTGGGAGAACGGTCACCGGGCTGCCGAGCGCAGCGTCTGGAACACGCTGGCCGACCTCGTGATCGACAGGCTCGAGGGTACCGACACGACCCTGACGCGGCTCCAGGCACCGAAGCCACGCATCCCCAAGCAGGCGGTCCGGCTCAACCTCGACATGGCGGGCGCGAAGTAGGCCGTTCCCGAACCCTCCCCTGACCCGCCGGCTCCCACCCGTGCGATGCCGGGCGCCGCCGGATAGATCCCGGAAGGCCGCCCCCGAAAGGATTCGACACATGAAGACCGCCCTCGCCGCCCTGATGCTCGCCCTCGCCCTCCCCGCCCTCGCCCAGGGCGCGGCCGCAGGCGCCCCCGCCCCGAAGC
>JBAVCR010000557.1:0-2214 GCA_049586815.1 Anaeromyxobacteraceae bacterium | reverse complement strand
GCTCGGCTTCGAGGAGTGGTGCGAGCGGCCCGACCGCGCCGGGGTCCCGCGGCGGCACGGGCCGGCCCGCACCTATTACGACCTCGACCTCGTTCACGTGGAGTCAACGTGGCGCGACGGCGCGCTCGACGGCCCGTGGGTGGAGTGGCACCGTGACGGCAAGAAGGCGCGGGAGGGGCGCTACCGGGCCGGGGAGCGGCACGGCGCCTGGACCTTCTGGTACGAGGGCGGCGCCGTCGAGGAGGAGGTCGCCTTCGACATGGGGCGGCGGCACGGCCATTTCGTGCAGTGGTGGCGCAACGGGAAGAAGCGCACCGAGGGGCGCTTCTGCTGGGGGCTGCAGTGCGGCCGCTGGGTCACCTGGAACGAGGACGGGCTCGAGCTGGGGGCGATCCAGTACGAGGAGATCCGCGGGACGCCGTGACGGCGCCCGGCCCCGCCCCCGGTCCCGACCGCGGCTAGGACGCGCGCGGCGCCTTGCGGGCGCGCTCGGCCTCGAGCAGGTCGTCGAAGGCCTTCGACGGCACCGCAACCGCGGTGAAGACCGCCACCAGGTCGTGGCCGATGGGGAGCGTGGACTCGACCCCCGGCTTCACCCAGACGCGGCCGGAGCGCTGCAGCGACAGCTCCGGGATCTGCACCGCGTAGTTCACGCAGACGCTGCCCGAGCTCTCGCGCGAGGTGGAGACCTTGAGCACCATGCGCACCGACGCCGGGTTGGCCGGGTCGTGGAGGACCACCGACGCGAGCTTGCCCTCGGGGCTGACGAGCCGGCTCTTCGCGAGCGTGGCTCCCTCCTCGGTCCGGACCTCGAAGGAGACGAGCTCCCCCACCGCGCCGTCCTTCGTGGCGGCCTCGGCGGCGCGGGCCGTCCGGACGCGGACGATCCCCTCCGCGGAGGCGGCTCCCACGACGAAGGCGACGGCGACGACGGCAATGGCGCGAAGGGTTCTCACGTACGCTCCCGGAAGGGTCTTGATAACCCGGTCCGGGGGCAAGATCCCAGGGAGCGCACTGGAAAAACAGCGAAGATCAGGAAAAACTTCCCTAAAATGGACCCATCCGGGGGTCAAGACGACCGCCAGACATCCCCCGAAAGGTGGGCCTGCCCAGTCTCCTTCAACCAGAGAAGGGTGGCGAGGCAGCTCCGTTCCGCCACCGGGAGGAGCGGAGGAGGGGTGTCGTCGTAGGCGCGGCGCGTCACGTGGGCGAGGGTGCCGCCGGGGACGAGCGCCGCCTCGACCTTCACCGCGCGCATGCGCCGGTGCTCCAGGTACTCGTCGAGCTTCGCGGCGGCCGACGGCGCCGGCGCCCCGTGGGCGGGATAGAGGGTGCGGGCCTGGAGCCCGCGCAGCCGCTCCAGCGACGCGAGATATCGCCCCATGTCCCCCTCGGGGGGATCGATGACCACGGTGGAGAGCGTGCTCACCATGTCGCCGGCGAGGAGGGCCCCGGTGCGCTCGTCGTGGAAGCAGAGGTGCCCGGGTGCGTGACCGGGAGTGAACAGGGCCCGCCAGCGGCCGTGGAGGAGCTCCCCGTCCTCCACCGGGAGGAAGGCCTCTCCCCCGGCGACGCGCCGGGCGGTCTCCGGGTGGGCGCGCACCGGCAGGCCGCGCGCGACGAGCGGCGCCACGCCGCCCACGTGATCGACGTGGTGATGGGTGAGCCAGACCTCGCGGGCCGGCCGCCCCTCGGCGGCGAGCACGCCGAGTACGCGGTCGAGGCGCGCCTGCTCGTCGGGATCGGGCGAGCCCGGATCCACGACGGCGCAGCCCTCCCCGGGGCCGAGCCCGACCACCCAGCAGTTGGTGTGGGTGGCGGGCGGGAGGGTCGGCGTGCGCAGCGCGGAGAGCACCACCCCGCGCTGGAACTCGATGAGCAGGTCGCCGGGCGGGTGGCGCAGGAGCTCGAGGGCGCCGGGAGGCGCCTCGCGGGCGAGCACGTCGATGCCCCACCAGTTGGGCGGGTGGAGGAGCGCGTCGCCCCGCTCCCAGGCGTCGAGGGCGGCCCGGGCCGGGACGAACTCGCCGCCGGAGAGCTCGCCCGGCCAGACCGAGGCCTCCTGCCCGTGCGGCAGCCGCGCCAGGTAGAACCAGGCGTCGAAGCGCACCGGGAAGAAGGCCGGGGTGACCCAGCGCCCCGCCGGCGAGAGCAGCCCCGGGTCGAGCGCCAGGGCCTCCTGGAAGAGCAGGTCGGCGAAGGCGATGCGCCCGT
>JBAVCR010000556.1:0-3802 GCA_049586815.1 Anaeromyxobacteraceae bacterium | reverse complement strand
GGGGGACGCAGGGGGCGGCGCCATCGCGTCGGGCGGGGCGACGAGGGCGAGCGCGAGGAGCAGCGAGGCGGTGCACATGCGACCGGTCCTATGCCGGCCGGGCGCCCCGGGCAAGGTGGCCGGGCGGGGCGCCGTGCGCTAAGACGGTCACGTCCCGCTCCGGAGGCGCCATGGCCGCGAAGGATCCCCGCGTCGACGCCTACATCGCCCGAGCCGCCCCGTTCGCGCGCCCCATCCTCACCCACCTGCGCGGGGTCATCCGCGCGGCCGTGCCCGAGGCCGAGGAGACCATCAAGTGGGGCATGCCGCACTGGGTGCACCACGGCATCCTCTGCTGCATCGCCGGCTTCCAGGGGCACTGCGCGCTCGTCATCCGGCGGGGCCAGGACCTCCTCGGCGACGCCGCGAAGGACGACGCCATGGGGCAGTTCGGGCGGATCACCTCGAAGGACGACCTGCCCTCGAGGGCCGCGCTGGTCCGGCTCCTCCGGGCGGCGGCGAGGAAGAACGAGGCGGGCGCGGACGCCCCGGGACGCGCGCCCCGGGCGAGGAGGTCGGAGGCCAAGGTCCCGCCCGATCTCGCCGCGGCGCTCCGGAAGGACGCGCGGGCCCGCGCCACCTTCGAGGCCTTCAGCCCATCCCGGCGCCGCGACTACGTGGAGTGGATCCTGGAGGCGAAGGCGGAGGAGACGCGCGCGCGTCGGCTCGCCCAGGCCGTCCTCTGGATGGCCGAGGGGAAGGCGCGGAACTGGAAGTACGAGCGCTGCTGACCGGCGCTACTTCCCGAACAGGTCCTTCCCGGCGGCGATGGGGTAGACCTTCGCCTCATTGCCGACGTGGACGAGCCGAACGCCCAGGTCGGGCATGTCGGCGACGCCGAAGTCGACCGCCTCGCCCCCGGAGAGGTAGACGAGCTCCTCGGTGCCGGTGTTGCGCAGGTGGTGGGCGTGGGTGCGGGGAGGGAAGCCGGCGAAGTCGCCCGGCCCGACCGCGAAGCGCTCGTCGCCGATGCGGAGTTCCCCCATTCCGGAGAGGACGTACATCCACTCCTCGTCCACGAGGTGGACGTGGTGGACGAAGGACTCCTTGCCGGGCGGGATGCGGATGACGTTCACCCCGCACTTCGTGAGCCCGGTGAGGCGCGAGAGCGTGGTGCCGCGGAGCTCCGAGGCGGGGTTGAGCGGGTGGCGGAACGTCTCCTCCTGGGCGGCCGCGCTGTCGGCGCGGACGAGGAGGTCCTTCGGCTCGGGGCTCTTCGCGTTCGGGGCCATGGCCCGATTCTACGGCGGAGCCGCTAGCCGCGCACGAGGTCGGCGCCCAGCTTCACGACCAGTGCGAAGACCACGGCGAGGACCACCCAGCGGACCACCCGGTCGCCGCCGCGGACGGCGAGGTGGGCGCCGGCGAGCCCGCCGGCGAACTGCCCGGCCGCCATGGGGAGCGCCACCTTCCAGGCCACGAGGTCGCGCGAGGCGAAGAGGGCCACGGCGGCGAGGTTGGAGGCGAAGTTCACCACCTTGGCGTCGGCGGACGCCTCGCGCATCCCGGCGCCGAAGAAGAGGACGAAGGCGAAGATGAGGAAGGTCCCCGTCCCCGGGCCGAAGAAGCCGTCGTAGGCGCCGATGACGAGCGCGATGGCCGCGGCCACGGCGAGCGACCGGTGGGCCGAGGGACGGGGGGCCGCCGGGGTGGCCGGACGCAGCGCCAGGACCACGGCGACCACCACGAGCAGCACGAGCACCACCGGGCGGAGCGCAGCGGGCGGGACGAGGAGGACGAGCGCCGCCCCGCCGAGCGATCCCAGGAGCCCCGCCGGGAAGGTGACCCGGGCCACCCGCCCGTCCACCAGGCCGGCCCGGGCGTAGCGCAAGAGCGCCGCCCCCGACCCGAAGACGCTCTGCCCCTTGTTCGTGCCGAGCGCGAGGGCCGGGGGGAGCCCCGCGGCGAGGAGCGCGGGCAGCGTGATGAGCCCGCCGCCGCCGGCGATGGCGTCCACGGTCCCGGCCACGAAGGAGGCGAGGACGAGGAGCAGGAGCACGGGCAGGGTCGGATCCAGGCGCGCCGGAGACTAGCAGCTTAGGAATGGGACGCCATGTTCCTCGGACACCTCGGGCTCGCCTTCGCGGCGAAGCGGCTCACCCCGCGGACCGGCCTCGGGGCGCTGGGCGCCGCCAGCCAGTGGGTGGACCTCGTCTGGCCGGTGCTGCTCCTCCTCGGCGTCGAGCGGGTGCGCATCGCCCCGGGAATCACCGCCTGGACCCCGCTCGACTTCATCCACTATCCGTGGACGCACAGCCTGCTCCTCTCGGCGGGCTGGGGGGTGGCCCTCGGCCTCGCGTGGCTCGCGGCGACGCGCGACCGGCGGGGGGCGCTCGTGGTGGGTGCGCTCGTCGCGAGCCACTGGTTCCTCGACTTCCTCACCCACCGCCCCGACCTCCCGCTCTCGCCCTGGGGCGGGGCGAAGGTCGGGCTCGGGCTCTGGAACCACCCGGTGGCGACGGTGGCCGTGGAGGGGGCGATCTTCGCCGCCGGCGTCCTGCTCTACGCGACCGGGACCCGGCCGACCCGGAGATCCGGCTCGATCGGCCTGTGGGCGCTCCTGGCCTTCCTCGTGACCATGGCGGGCGCGAACCAGCTCTCCGTTCCCCCCGGCGAGGAGGCGGTGGCCTGGGGAACCTTCTCCATGTGGCTCCTCGTGGCCTGGATGGCCTGGGTGGATCGCCGGCGTCAGCCCGCCGGGTCCTCCTCCGGCGCGGGCGCCCCCGGGAGCGGCCCCCCGTAGGTCTCGGCCATGAGGTGCGACGAGACGATGAAGTCGGCGGTGGCCCGGTTGCAGGCGGTGGGGACGTTGTAGAGCACGGCGATCCGGAGCAGCGCCTTCACGTCGGTGTCGTGGGGCTGCGGCTCGAGCGGGTCCCAGAAGAAGATGAGCACGTCGAGCTTGCCCTCGGCGATGAGCGCCCCGAGCTGCTGGTCGCCGCCGAGCGGCCCGGAGAGCAGCCGGTGCACCGGGAGCCCGAGCCGATCGTGGATGAGCTTGCCGGTGGTCCCGGTGCCGAGGAGGGCGTGGCGCGAGAGCGTCCCCTGGTTGAAACGGGCCCAGTCGAGCAGGTCCTCCTTCCGGTTGTCGTGCGCGACGAGCGCGATGCGCTTCTTCACCTCCATGGCGGGAACCGGGGTCCCGGGCTTTGCGGTCATGCGCAGGTTCATGTCCCGGATTAGGTGACGACGCCATGGCAATCCCGTTGCGCATCTGGTCCGACTTCGTCTGACCCTTCTGCTTCATCGCGGAGCAGGGCAGCCTGGTCAGGCTGCAGGCGGAGTTCGACGTGGCCCTCGACTGGCGGGGGTTCGAGCTGCACCCCGGCATCCCGCCCGGCGGCATGCCGCTCGTGGAGATGTTCGGGGCGGAGCGGGTGCGCCAGATGCGCCCCTACCTCCTCGACTTCGCCCGCGCGCAGGGTGTCTCCGGCATGGTCGTCCCGGCCCACAAGCCGAACACGCGGCGGGCGCTGGCGCTCGCCGAGTGGGCGCGCGGCAAGGGGCGGCTCCACGAGGTGCGGAACGGCCTCATGGACGCCTACTGGCGCGAGGGGCTCGACCTGGAGGACGACGCGGTGCTGGCCCGCGTCGCGGCCGACGCCGGCCTCGACGGTGACCTGGCGGTGCGCGGCAGCCGGGAGCCGGAGATCCGCGAGCGGGTGGCGGCCATGGGGCGCGAGGCCGCCGGCGCGGGCGTGACCGGCATCCCCACCTTCGACGTCGGCGGGGAACGGGTGGTGGGCGCCCAGCCCTACGAGGT
>JBAVCR010000555.1:0-11640 GCA_049586815.1 Anaeromyxobacteraceae bacterium | reverse complement strand
GCGCGGGCCCGGTCGGGCGAGAGCTGCGGCGCGGCGGGGACGACGCCGAGGTGGGCGGCGACGGCCCGGGCGAAGGCGGCGACCTCGGTGCCCCGCATCGGGATGCGGTGGTCGGCGTTCACCCCGGTGAGCGAGAGCCCGGGCTCGGCGACGTAGAGCCGGTTCATCTCTCCGGCCGGATCGCGGTGGCGCGAGAACTCCCGGGTGAGCCGCAGGGACTCGCCCTGGCCGGAGAGGAAGTCGGCGTCGAGCGAGAGGATGGCGCGGGCCTGCTCGAGGCTCGCGTGCACCTCGACGGGGCGGCCGAAGGCGATGCGGGCGCCCTCGGCGGCGTTCTCGTCGGTGACCGGCGCCCAGACGTGGAAGCGGGCCTGGGGGAAGCGGGCCTGGATCCGGCGGCGCAGGTCGGCCTGCGTGGGCGACGCGTCGGGAGCGAGCAGGAAGACGAGCCGGGCTCCGCCGTCGGCCTCGTGGCCGCGGGCGAGCTTCTGGAGCTCGGCGAGGAGGCCGCGCCAGGAGAGCGGGTTGCCGGCGCGCCAGTATCCCTTGGCCCGCTCCGGGTCGTAGAGGTCGAGGAGGGCCCCCTGGTCCCAGGTGGACGAGGCCCCCTGGCTCACCGGGTGGGCGGGGTTGCCCTCCACCTTCACGGGGCGGCCGTCGGCGGCGCCGACGAGGAGGCCCGTGGCGTAGCCGTCGAGGGCGAGCGCGGTGGCGTAGTGGAACCGCTTGCCGGGGCGGTCCTCCGGCGGCGCCTGCACGAAGGGGACGATCTTCTCGCGGGGAGGATGGCAGGCGGTGAGGCCGCCCAGCGCCGCGGAGGCGCCCAGGACCTGCAGGAAGGAGCGCCGGGAGAGCTCGGGAGGGGCTTCCGAGGCGCCCGGGGCGAACTCGCCCGTGGGTGCGGCCGAGCGGGCCTCGAGCTCCTGCACGCTCTGCCACAGCGAGCGGTGCCCGGGCGTCCGGGGCAGGGCCCCGTCCTGGATGACCGGCAGCGATTTCATCGATGGCATGTCGTGCAGCTCACGCGGGAGTTGATTTCGTAGGACTTCATCAGCGCGGCGGCGAGGGCGCGGGCCGCGGCCGGATCGGCCGGGGGCTGCCACGTCATGTTGGTGATCTGATCCCGCGGGCGGAGGTTCGGGGCCGGGTTGCGGTGGCAGTCGAGGCACCAGCTCATCTGCAGCGAGTTCACCTTGGTCACCGCGGCCATCTCGTCGACGCGGCCGTGGCAGGTGGCGCAGCCGATGCCCTTGTTCACGTGGATGGAGTGGTTGAAGTAGGCGTAGTCGGGCAGCTGGTGGACCCGGTTCCACTCGATGGGACGGCCGGTGAAGTAGCTCCGGCGCACCGGCTCGAGCTTCGGGCTCCGGTTCCAGACCTGGGAGTGGCAGTTGAGGCACATCTCCGTGGAGGGCACCCCGGCGGAGGCGCCGCGCTCCACGTTGAAGTGGCAGTACCGGCAGTCGATGAGGTCGTCGACCACGTGGTGCCGGTGGTCGAAGAGCACCGGCTGGACGATCTCCTCCTGCAGCCCCTGTCCCGCGGGAACGCGCCAGTAGCCCCAGATGGTGAGGAGGCCGCCACCGAGCACGATGCCGACCACGGCGAGGGAGAAGCGGGCGAAGAAGTTCGCGGAAGGCTTGAAGAGCGCGCTCATTCCGGCACGGGCCTCCCTGGATCGTGAGCGGTCATCACGTCGTCTCTTCGGCGGCGGGTGGGACGGAAGATGGAGTGCGGCGGTCTCCTACTACCGGGGTGACTTTTTGACGCGGGTCAAAATGGTTTGAAACACCCTTTTGGGTACATTTTACATCCCATTTGGGTACAGCCCGGAATACTGGCTCGGGGGAGGAATCCCGGGGCGGCCCCGCGCGGCAGTGCTTGTGGGTCCGGCCCGCCTGTCCTATGGATTCGGTCCCCCGTGAACGACACCACCGTGCAGAGCGACGAGGAACTCGTCGAAGGCGCCCGCAGCGGCGACCGGGCCGCGCTCGAGCAGCTCCTCGTGCGCCACGAGCGCCGCGTCTACCGCTTCGGCCTGAAGATGTGCCGCGACCCCGAGGCGGCGAAGGACGTCCTGCAGGAGACGCTCCTCGCCGCCGCCCGCACCGTGAAGGACTTCCGCGGGGCGTCGTCGCCGTCCACCTGGCTCTACGCCATCGCCCGGAGCTTCTGCATCAAGCAGCGGCGCCGGTCCAAGTTCGCCCCCGAGCACGAGGAGTCGATGGACACCGCCGAGGCCGGCCGCGAGGTGCGCGAGATCGCCGACCCGAACCGTGCGCCCGACGACGCGCTCGCCGGCAAGCAGGTGGAGGGCGCGCTGGAGCGGGCCATCGCCTCCCTCGACCCCATGTACCGGGAGGTGCTCCTCCTCCGCGACGTCGAGGGGCTCTCCGCCGCCGAGGTCTCGGAGGCCGTCGGCGTGAGCGTGGAGGCGGTGAAGAGCCGCCTCCACCGGGCCCGCGTGGCGGTGCGCGAGATGGTGGCGCCGCTCCTCGAGGCCGAGCCCGCGGCCCCCTTCCCCGAGGCCTGCCCGGAGGTCATCCCCCTCTTCTCCCGTCACCTCGAGGGGGAGATCTCGGCCCCGGTCTGCGAGCAGATGGAGCGCCACCTCGCCGCCTGCCCGCGCTGCCGGGAGCGCTGCGCGGGGCTGCAGCGCACGCTCGCGACCTGCGCCTCGACGCCGCTCCCCGAGGTCCCCGCACCGGTGCAGCACGAGGTGCGGAGCGCGCTCCGCCAGTTCCTCCGCCAGGCCGGCTAGCCATCGGGGACACGCCGCGTGGCCGTCTTCCGCCTCCCGCGCGAGCCCGTCTTCCCCGACCCGGAGCTGGCCGAGCCCGACGGCCTGCTCGCGGTGGGAGGCGACCTCTCGCCGGAGCGGCTCCTCCGCGCCTACCGCGAGGGCGTCTTCCCCTGGTACTCGGACGACACGCCCATCCTGTGGTGGTCGCCCGACCCGCGGATGGTGCTGCTCCCCGGGGAGCTCCACGTGTCCCGGTCGCTCCGGCGCACGATCCGCTCGGGCGCCTACCGGATCCGCGCCGACACGGCCTTCGGCGACGTGATCCGCCGGTGCGGCGAGGCCGACCGGCCGGGCCAGGACGGCACCTGGATCACGTCCGGCATGGTGGCGGCCTACGAGCGGCTCCACGCCCTCGGGCACGCCCACTCCTTCGAGGCCTGGGACGAGGAGGGGCTCGCCGGAGGGCTCTACGGCGTGGCGCTCGGCGCGGCCTTCTTCGGGGAGTCGATGTTCGCCGACCGCCCGGACGCCTCGAAGGCGGCGTTCGCCACGGCCGTGGAGTGGATGCGGGGGCGAGGGCTCGAGCTCGTCGACTGCCAGGTGGACACCGACCACCTGCGCCGGTTCGGGGCGAGAGAGATCCCGCGGGCGGAGTTCCTCGCCCGGCTCCGGAACGCGCTCGCGACGCCGGCCGAGCGCGGCCCATGGTCGCTCGGCGGGTAACGTCCGGGCGGTACGCGAGCCCGCGCGTCACTTCGCGTGGGGGATGGGCAACATCGGGACGGCGCTGCCAGGGACCATGGTGGTCGGCAGCGATCCGTTCCACTTCTCGGCGATGGTCAGCTCGATGAGCTTGGGGCTGTCGCGGAGCGCGTCGCTCTTCACCTTGATGGCGAAGGCTTCCGCGTCACCGCGCAGGCGCGTGGCCTTGGCGGAAGCCTCGGCCTTGGCGAGGTTGGAGTCCGCCTCGCCCTTCGCCTGCACGACGGCGATCTCCGCGGTCTTCCGCTCGCGCTCCAGGTTCTGGGTGACCTTCGCCACCTCCACCTCCGCCTTCATGCGCTCCTCGACCGCGTGCTCGTACGCCTGGCTGAACTTGATGTCGTAGATCTGCACGCCGTCGATGATGAGCGGCACGGGCTTCCCGTCCACGCCGGAGTCCACCAGGTCCTGCACGGCCTTGGCGGCGATCTCGTTGAACTTGGCCCGGTTCTGGACCACGCTCACGGCGGTGAACTGACCGAAGGTGGTCTTCACGGCCTGCGCCGCCCGGGGGATGAGGACCGCGTTGGCGACCCCGTTCGTGTTCCGGAATTGCGAGTACAGCTGCTTGATCGACAGCTCGTCCGCCTTCACGTGGTACGCGACCTTCACGCTCATCATGGCGGGCTGCTGGTCGTGGCTGTACGCCTCCATGCGCCTGTCCGTGACGTCCTTGCCGTCCTGCGCGCGGCTCCAGTCCACCGTCTCCGTCCGAACGCTGATGTGCGTGACGTCATCGAACCACGGCAGCTTGAAGTGAAGCCCCGGGCCGCTGACCCCGACCACCGAGCCGAAGCGCGTGTGCACGGCCATGGTGCCTGCGTCCACCGTGTAGAACGAGCCGAGCAGGACCGTCAGCGCGAGCAGGCCCGCCACCGCCGCCCCGACGATCCGGACGATGGGCCTCCCCTGGTTCCACTTCCGCTCCCCTCTCTCCTGTTGCGGATCCATGCGTTCTCCCTGACCTGGTGCGGCGATCACTCCAGCCTGGGGCAGACGACGTGCCCCCGGCCATCCATCGGAACCTCTACAACCTTGGGCATCTGGCCCTCGTTGGCAAGCCTCCGAGTGGCCTCGTCGCTGGGCGGCGCCCCCCGCAGTCGTGCGGTGCTGTGCTGGGGGGAGGTGGCCTTGCTGCGGAAGCGCCGCGCGACGAGGCCACCCGGAGCCATGGGGTGCGCGCGGGCTCGCGCGGGGCGGACGCACCTCCCCTCGCGGGAGGAGCACCGGGACGCGCGCGGCGGCGCCGCCCGCGTGTCTTGAAGGGACTGTCGAGAGTAGCGACGGCGAAACCCGCGAGGGGCCTCGCGCCCTCCGCGAAATCCAGCCGGCGGCGGGGGCGTCCCGACGAGGAGTGCATCCGCAGGGGCGCCGGGAACCGGCTTCACGCGGGTGCGCGGTGCCCCGGCGCTGCGCAGTCGCGCCCACCCTCGCCCGAGGACGAGCGACTCGGAGGGAGGCGCCCCGCTCGCCGGCGGCATTCCTCCTGGCGGGCGCGAGGCCCCTCCCCCGGACGCCCGCCGTCGCCTACTCCCGCAACGTCCTCTCCAGGAACGCCGCGGTGGTCACCAGCGCGAAGTCCCGGTTCTCCTTCTTCTGGAATCCATGCCCCTCGTCGAGCGCGAGCAGGTACCAGGCGTCGCGCCCCTTCCCCTTCACCGCGGCCACGATCTGCTCGGCCTCGCTCTGCGGGACGCGCGGGTCGTTCTTCCCCTGGATCACGTAGAGCGCCGCGCGGATGTCGCCCACCTTGTTGAGCGGCGAGATGCGCTCCTGGACCGCCCGGACCGCGGGGTCCCGCTCGTCGCCGTACTCGGCGCGGCGCAGGTCGCGGCGGTAGGGCGCCGTGGACTCGAGGAAGGTGGGGATGCTCGAGATCCCCACCACGTCGACGGCGGAACGGATGCGGTCGGGGAAGAACGCCGCCGTGGCGAGCACCATGTACCCGCCGTACGAGCCGCCGTAGACGCCCACGCGCGAGGCGTCGAGGTCCGGGCGGGAGGCCACCCAGTCGAGCGTGGCCCCGATGTCCCCGAGCGACTGCTCGCGCTTCACGCCGTCGTCCATGGCGAGGAAGGCCTTCCCGTATCCCGCGGAGCCGCGGACGTTGGGGATGAGCACGGCGATGCCCGACTGGAGGAGCAGCTGGGCGAGCGGCTGGAAGGTGGGGCGCTCCTGCGCCTCCGGGCCGCCGTGCCAGAAGACGACGACCGGGCTCTTCCCCTGCCCCTTCGGCGTGTAGAGCCAGGCCGGGATGGAGACCCCGTCCTTCGCCGGGAAGCGGACGAGCGTCGGCTCGGCGAGCGTGGCCGGGTCGATGCCGCCCATCTCCGACCAGGTCCAGCGCACGAGGTCCTTCTTGCCCGGGAAGGCCTGCCAGGCGTCGCCGGGCGAGCGCGGCGTGCCGAGCCCGAGGAGGAGCGACCCGGGCTTCGCCGCCGGGAAGCGCAGCGCCCCGGCCACTCCCGCGGGAAGGTCGGCCGCGGTGAGCCTGCCGCTGCGCGGCTCGAGCCAGTAGAGGCGGCTCGCCCCGTCGGCGTTCACCGTGAGCGCCACCCGCGATCCGTCCCGGGCCACCGCGAGCCCCTCCACGTCCCAGCGCAGCGTGCGGGTGAGCGGGTGCGGCACGGCCGACGGGTCGGAGAGGTCGATCCGGTAGAGCTCCGCGAAGTCGCCGTGCCGGTCGGTGACGAAGTAGACCGCGCGCGCGTCCGCGGAGAACCGGGCCGCGCCCACCGACCCCTTGCCCTCGGCCGGCGTGATCGCCCGGCGCGCGCCGGTGGCCACGTCGACGAGGAAGAGGTCCGAGTCGGCGATGGAGCGGAAGCGGCGCACGAGGAGCGACGCCCCGTCGCGCGAGAAGTCGACCGGCTGCCAGGTCCCCTCGACCTCGAAGAGGCGGCGGGCCTCGGTGGGCCTGCCCGTCTCGGCCACGTAGACGTCGGTGTCCTTGCCGTTGCGCCCCGTCCCCGCCCAGGCGAGGCGGCGGCCGTCCGGGGAGAGGACGAGCGCCTCGTGGCGGCTCTTGCCGTCGGTGATGCGCACGGTCGCGCCGGCCCTCCGGTCGAGGCGGTGGATCTGCCAGTTCTCCGAGCCGCCGGTGTCGCGCAGGAACCAGATGACGTTCGGGTCGCCGGGCTGGAAGGCTCCCTGGTTCACCGGCTCGCGCCCGAAGGTGACCTGGGTGCGCGCGCCCATGGCGCGGTCGACCACGTGGAGCTGCATCGACTGGCCGAAGCGGGTGGCCACGAGGATCGATTCGCCATTCGCGGTGACGTCGAGCAGCCGGGCCGAGCGGGCCTCGAGCATCTGCTCGGCGCGCTGCCAGAGGGCGTCGGGGACCGCGGCCACGCCCACCTGGAGGAGGTTGGGCCGGCCGGGGACGGCCGCCATCCCGGGGATGGAGGTGGGTGCGGCCTCCGCCGCCGGTGCGGTGGCGGGAGCCGGGGCCTGGCCGGCGAGGAGGGCGAGCGCGAGGGAGAGGATCTTCATGGTGTGGGGAGCCTCGTCGTGGGCTGGGTCATGGCTTCGGAGATCTGCCAGAGGCGCAGCGCGGCCGCATCGTCGCGGGCGGCCGTGGACGGGGTCCTCTCCCGGCAGTCGGAGAAGTACTTCCCGGTGACGCCCCGGAGCCGGGGCGAGGTGGCGACGTGGAGCGTGGTGCGGGCGCCCTTCTCGGGCGAGCGGAGGAACGGGGCGCCGAGGGCGATCACCTTGCCGAGGACCCCGGGGAGGTTCCGGCCCCAGCCGGTGGCGACGGCGCCGGGGTGGACCGCGTTCACGGCCACGCCGCGGGTCGACAGGCGCCGGGCCAGCTCCCGGGTGAAGAGCACGTTCGCGAGCTTCGACTGGCCGTAGGCCTTCCACCCGGAGTAGGCGCGCTCGCCCTGCAGGTCGTCCCAGTCGATGCGGGCCTTCTCGTGGGCCGACGAGGCCACGTTGACGACCCGGGCGCCGGGAGCGGCGAGGAGGAGGTCGACGAGCTCGAGGGTGAGCAGGTAGTAGGCGAGGTGGTTCAGCGCGAAGGTCATCTCCACCCCGTCGGCGGAGACCTCCCGGCCGGCGAAGATCGCCCCGGCGTTGTTCACGAGGACGTCGAGGCTCCCCGTGCGGTCGCGGACCTCGCGCGCGAGCCCGAGGACCTCGGCGCGCGACGACAGGTCGGCGACGAGGACGTCCGGATCCCGCTCCGAGACCTCCCGGATCTCCCGGGCGGCGGCGGCGCCCCGCGAGGCGTCCCGGGCCACGAGGAGCACCCGCGCCCCCGCGCGTGCGAGCTCCCGGGCCGTCACCCGGCCGATGCCGTTCGTGGCGCCGGTGACGAGAACCGTCCTGCCTTCGAGCCTTTCCTCCATTCCACCTCCTGCGACCGGACCAATTCGCGGCTTCCACGCCACCGGCCCGACGGAGGGCGGCACGGTGGGGCCCGGGCGTTAAGATACCTCCATGTCCGAGAGGGGCCGCCCGGGCGGAGACACGGATACCGTCACCCGGACGAGGTCGCAGCCCAGGACGCGGCCGCCTCCCCTCTACAAGGTCCTGTTGCACAACGACGACTACACGACCATGGAATTCGTCGTGCACGTGCTCGAGAGCGTCTTCGGCCACCCGTCCCCGGTGGCCATGCGGATCATGCTGTCCATCCACCACCGCGGCGTGGGGGTGGCGGGGGTCTTTCCCCATGAGATCGCCGAGACCAAGGCGAACAAGGTGATGGACCTGGCCCGAGAGGCCGAATACCCCCTCCTCTGTACGGTGGAACCCGAGTAGCAGGAGCGTCGATGGTCACGGTCACGAAAGAGCTGCAGGCAACCCTCCAGAACGCGGTGGCGGACGCGACCCGCAGGCGCCACGAGTACGTGACGCTGGAGCACCTGCTCCACGCCATGGCCCGCGACAAGATCGCCTCCGAGATCCTCGTCCACTGCGGCGCCGACATCGCCGAGCTCGAGAAGGAGCTCGAGGACTACCTCGACCGCACCCTCGAGGCGCGTTCGGGCAGCGGCGAGCCCGAGCAGACGGCGGCCTTCCAGCGCGTCCTCCAGCGCGCCGCCTGGCACGTGCAGGGCGCCGGCCGCACCGAGCTGAACGCCGGCGACGTCCTCGTGGCCATCACCCGGGAGCGCGGCTCCCACGCCGTCTTCCTCCTCGACAAGCAGGGGGTCCGGCGCCTCGACATCCTCTCCTACCTCTCGCACGGGGTGGCGAAGGAGAAGGAGGGCAAGGAGGGCGGCGAGGAGGAGGAGTCGCAGCCGGAGCAGCAGGACGAGGCCGCTCCCCGCGCCGTGAAGGACCCCTTCCACGCCTTCTGCACGAACCTGGTCGAGAAGGCGGCGCGCGGCGAGATCGACCCGCTCATCGGCCGCCGGCCCGAGCTGGAGCGCACGGTGCAGGTCCTCTGCCGGCGCCGCAAGAACAACCCGGTCCTGGTCGGCGACCCCGGCGTCGGCAAGACCGCCATCGCCGAGGGGCTCGCGCTCGCCATCCACCAGAAGCGGGTGCCGGAGGTGCTCGCCAAGGCGTCCGTGTGGTCGCTCGACATGGGCGCGCTGCTCGCCGGCACCAAGTTCCGCGGTGAGTTCGAGCAGCGGCTGAAGGGGGTCATCGCCGGGGCGAAGAAGGTCCCGCACGCCATCCTCTTCATCGACGAGATCCACACCATCGTCGGCGCCGGGGCCACCACCGGAAGCTCGATGGACGCCTCCAACCTGCTCAAGCCCGCGCTCGCCTCGGGCGAGCTTCGCTGCATCGGCTCCACCACCTTCGAGGACTACAAGCAGACCTTCGAGAAGGACCACGCGCTGGCCCGCCGCTTCCAGAAGATCGAGGTCCACGAGCCCACGCTCGAGGAGACCGTGAAGATCCTCCGGGGGCTCAAGTCCGCCTACGAGTCCCACCACGGGGTCATCTACTCCGACAAGGCGCTCCGGGCCGCAGCCGAGCTCTCCGCGAAGCACATCAACGAGCGCCGCCTTCCCGACAAGGCCATCGACGTCCTCGACGAGGCGGGCGCCGCCGACCGCATGCGCGCCGAGGAGAAGCGGCGCCACCGCGTGCTCGCCCGGGACGTGGAGCGGGTGGTGGCGCGGATGGCCAAGATCCCGGAGCGGACCGTCTCGGCCGACGACCAGGCCGCGCTGGCCGGGCTCGAGCCGGGGCTGAAGAAGGTCATCTACGGCCAGGACAAGGCCATCGAGGCCATCACCGCCGCCATCAAGCTCTCGCGCTCCGGGCTCGGGGCGCCGGAGAAGCCCATCGGCGCGTTCCTCTTCTCGGGACCCACCGGCGTGGGCAAGACCGAGCTCGCGAAGCAGCTGGCCCGCATCATGGGGGTCGAGTTCCTCCGCTTCGACATGACCGAGTACCAGGAGAAGCACACCGTCTCCCGGCTCATCGGCGCGCCCCCCGGCTACGTCGGCTTCGACCAGGGCGGGCTCCTGACCGACGCCATCCGGCGCACCCCCTACGCGGTGCTCCTCCTCGACGAGATCGAGAAGGCCCACCCGGACATCTACAACATCCTCCTCCAGGTGATGGACCACGCCACCCTCACCGACAACAGCGGGCGCAAGGCCGACTTCCGCCACATCGTGCTCGTCATGACCACCAACGCCGGGGCGCAGGAGCTCTCCAGCCGGTCGGTGGGCTTCTCCGCCGGCGAGGGCGGGAAGGGCAACGCCCGCAACGCCATCGAGCGCACCTTCAGCCCGGAGTTCCGCAACCGGCTCGACGCCTGGGTCTCCTTCGAGTCGCTCCCGCCGGAGGTCATCGCGCGGGTCGTCGACAAGATGGTGGCCGAGCTCGCCGAGCAGCTCGCACCGAAGAAGGTCACCGTCGAGCTCACCCCGGCGGGCCGGACCTGGCTCGCGGAGAACGGCTTCGACCGGCTGATGGGCGCCCGCCCGATGAGCCGGATCATCCAGAAGAAGGTGAAGGAGCCGCTGGCCGAGAAGATCCTCTTCGGCGAGCTGAAGGAGGGGGGCCACGTCGTGGTCGATGCGGCGGACGGGCAGATCCGGCTGGCGGTGACGCCGGCGGTCGCCGCCGACCCGGTGGCGGGCTAGGCGCCTTTCCGCCGCGGGGGCCCCGCATCGCCCCCGCGTGGTAGAAGGCGCCGTGCTCCTCCTGCCCGTCGACGCGATCCTCCCGGACGTCGTGGCGGCGCTCCGCCGCGGGAACTCGCTCGTCGTCGAGGCCCCGCCCGGCGCCGGGAAGACCACCCGCATCCCCCGCGCCGTGCTCGAGGCCGGCCTCGCCGGCGACGGCGAGGTGGTGGTGCTCGAGCCGCGCAGGCTCGCGGCCCGGATGGCGGCCCGGCGCGTGGCCGAGGAGATGGGCGAGCGCCCCGGGGAGACGGTGGGCTGGCAGGTCCGCTTCGAGGAGGTGGCCGGTCCCCGGACCCGCCTGCGCTACGTCACCGAGGGGCTCCTCACCCGGCGGCTCGTGGCCGAGCCCGGGCTTCCGGGCGTGGGCGCGGTCGTGCTCGACGAGTTCCACGAGCGCCACCTCCAGGGAGACCTGGCCCTCGCCCTCCTGCGCCGCCTGCAGGAGACCTCCCGGCCGGACCTGCGCCTCGTGGTGATGTCGGCGACGCTCGACGCCGCCCCGGTCGCCCGGTACCTCGACGCCCCGTCGGTCCGCTCGGAGGGACGCCTCTTCGAGGTCTCGGTCGAGCACCTCTCCCCCGCCGAGGCGGCGAAGGACGAATGGGTGGAGGACCGGGTGGCCTCCGCGCTCCGCCAGGTCGTGTCCGCCGCTCCCACGGGCGACGTGCTCGTCTTCCTGCCGGGCATGGCCGAGATCCGACGCGCCGCCCAGGCGTGCGCACCCATCGCCGCGCGCCACGGGCTCGACGTCCTTCCCCTCCACGGCGACCTCTCCCCGGAGGAGCAGGACCGCGCGGTCCGCCCCGGCGCCCGGCGGAAGGTCGTGCTCTCCACCAACGTGGCCGAGAGCTCCGTCACCATCGCCGGCGTCACCACGGTCATCGACGCGGGGCTCGCCCGGGTGGCCTCCCACTCCCCGTGGTCCGGCCTTCCCCGGCTCGAGGTCCGCCGGGTGTCGCGCGCGTCGGCCGTGCAGCGCGCCGGGCGCGCCGGGCGCACCGCGCCGGGCCGGTGCCTGCGGCTCTACAC
>JBAVCR010000554.1:0-4228 GCA_049586815.1 Anaeromyxobacteraceae bacterium | reverse complement strand
GGCCGCGGTGGTCCGCTCGCGCCGCTCCACGCGCCGGTCGAGCGACAGCGGGACGTCGAGGGGAGCGCCGTTTCCCTCTTCGCCGAGCGCGATGGGCGTGCCGCAGCCGGCGCAGCGGATGGCGGCGTCGCCGTTCTCCGTCCGGCAGCGAGGGCAGAACACGCCCTAGGAAGTACCGGCGCCCCCGGGCGGGGTCAAGCGGGCGCACCCCCGGGAGCCGGGGATATCGGGTGCTATCCGAGGTCCCCGGCGAGGTGCTGCACGAGGGCGGCGGCCGCCACGGCGGCCGTCTCGGCGCGGAGCACGCGCGGTCCCAGCGTGGCGAGCGCGCACCCGGCGTCGAGGCAGGTCCTTACTTCACCATCGGTGAGCCCGCCTTCCGGGCCGATCACCACGAGCCAGCCGGCCGGCCCCGGGCGCACCACGTCCGCGAGGGGCGCCCCCGCCCCGGCGTGGAAGGCCACCCGGGAGAAGCCTTCCGGGACGGCGAGCGCCGCCGGGAGCGTCGTCGGGACGGCCACCTCCGGGACGTCGGCCCGGCCGCACTGCCGCGCCGCCTCCTCGGCGATGCGGCGCCACCGGCCGGCCCGCTCCGCGGCGCGGTCGGGCTCGAGCCGGACCACCGAGCGCTCGGCCTGCCAGGGAACGAGGCGGGAGACGCCGAGCTCGGTCCCCTTCTGGACGATCCAGTCGGCCTTCTCCCCCCGGGCGAGCGCGAAGGCGAGCCAGACCACCGCACCCGGGCCGGGCGCGGGGCGTCGCTCGCCGAGCCGGAGAGCCTCCCCGGTGAAGGTGGCCTGCCAGGTGTTCCCCGCCCCGTCGAAGACCTCGACCGCGGCGCCGGGTTCGAGCCGCAGGACCTCCGCGAGGTAGTGGAGCGAGGCCGCGTCGGGGCGGGCGAGGTCGCCCTCGATCCGCTCCGGCGGGACGTGGAGGCGGCGGCGGGCGCCGCTCACCTGCCCTCCGGCCGCGCGAAGCGGAGGAGCGACCACTCCCCGCGCCGGTCGCCGGGGAGCGGGAGGAGCCCCTGCGCGAGGAAGGCCCGGGCGACCTCCTCCTCCTGCGGCACGAGCACGCCGGCGAGGACCACCTCGCCGCCGGGGGCGGTGCGGGCCGCGATGTCGGGCGCCAGGTCGACGAGGACGTTGGCCAGGATGTTCGCGACCACGAGGTCGAAGGTTCCGGGGATGACGGCGGGCGGGTCGAGGGTGAGCTCGAGGGCTGCGCCGTTCCGCCCCGCGTTCTCGGCGGCGACCTCGACCGCGACCGGGTCGTTGTCGTTCGCGGCGACGCGCCCGGCGCCGAGCTTCCGCGCCGTGATGGCGAGGAGGCCGGAGCCGGTGCCCACGTCGAGCACGTCGGCGCCGGGACGGCGGGCGAGGAAGGCCTCCACGGCGCCGAGGCAGAGCGCGGTGGTCGGGTGGGTGCCGGTGCCGAAGGCCATGCCGGGGTCGAGCACCACCTCGGCGGCGCCCTCGGGCGGCTCGGCCTCGATCCAGGACGGGCGGAGGAAGAGCCGGCCCACCGTGATGGCCCCGAGCCCCTTCTTCCACTCCTCGCCCCAGTCGCGGTCGGGGACGAGGGCGAGCTCGCAGGGGTGGCCGAGGTCGCGGGCCGCCTCCCGGGCCTCGTCCTCGCCGGGGAACCAGGCGACCAGGATCACGTTCCCGGGCCCGGGCTGCCGCTCCCCGGGCATGGGAGTGAGGCCGGCCACGCGCTCCTCCACGCCGGCCGACCCGGCCTCGAAGAGGAGCGCGGTCGCGTCGTCGGATTGGTCGGCGGAAAGCTCGGTGGTGAGGGACCAGGTGGCCATCGGGCGGGAAGCTAGCATAGCATCCGCGCCGGTGCGCTCCCGTCCGTTCGGCCTCTACGTTCACTATCCGTGGTGCAGCTTCCGCTGCCCGTACTGCGACTTCGCGGTCACGACGGCGCGCCAGCTCTCCGGCTCCCGCTACGCCGACGCGGTGGTGGCGGAGATCGGGCGTCGCGCCGCCGGGTTCCGGGGCCGCCCCTGCGCCACCCTCTTCCTCGGCGGGGGCACACCCTCGCTCTGGGATGCGGAGTCGATCGCCCGGGTGGTGGAGGCGGCCCGCGGGCTCGGGCTCCCCCGCGGCGCCGAGGTGACCTTGGAGGCGAACCCGGAGTCGGCCGACGCGCGCCGCGCCGCGGCCTGGCGCGAGGCCGGGGTGACCCGGGTCTCCATCGGGGTCCAGTCGTTCGACCCGGTGGTGCTGCGGAAGCTCGGGCGGCGCCACGGGCCGGAGGACGCGGAGCGGGCCATCCGCGAGGTGGCGGCGGTGATCCCGAACGTGTCGGTGGACCTCATCCACGGCGCGCGCCGATCGTCCGTGGCGACCGCCCGCGCCGACGCCCTGCGGGTCGCGTCGCTGCCCGTGACCCACGTGTCGTCGTATGCCCTCACCCTCGACGCCGACGTCCTCGCCGAGGACGTCCCGTTCGCGCGCCTCGCGCGGCAGGGAAAGCTCTCCTTCCCGGGTGAGGACGACGTGGTCGCGCAGGAGCGCGCCATCCTGGAGGCGCTCGGAGCGGCCGGGTTTCGCCGCTACGAGATCTCGAACCTGGCGCGGCCCGGCTTCGAGTCGCGCCACAACCTCCTCTACTGGCGATCGGACGACTACCTGGGCGCCGGCGCGGGCGCGGTGGGGTGCGTCCGGTCGGAGGAGGGCGGCGTCCGCTGGACGAACCACCGGACGGTGGGGCCGTGGCTCGCGGCGGTGGAGTCGGGCGGGCTCCCCACCGCGTCGGAAGAGGTGCTCGACGCGCGGGCGATCCGGAACGAGGCGGTGATGCTCGGGCTGCGAACGGCCGAGGGGTTCGACGTGGCGCGCCTCGGGCCCGGGAAGGCGACGGAGGTGGAGGCGCTCGTGCGGGGCGGGCTCGCCGTCGTCCGGGGCGGGCGGCTCCGGCTCACGCCCGCGGGGATGGACGTGCACAGCGCGATCGCGGAACGGTTGTTCGAGGGTGGGGCTTCGGGCTGCGACCACGAGTGCGGTGAGTGTGCTCCGCTGGACTCCACGCTGGACTCGAGCGCGAAGCAGGCCGCATCGGGCCGGCTCGTCGACGGCGACGCCGTCATCCGGAGCTTGCTCACCCGGAAGTAGACGTCTCCCTCACGCCCCTCGCGGAACGCAGTGCGGCCGAGATGGACCACGGGTGGCACGACGACCGCCCTGCCTCCGGGGACGCCCGCCCTGGCGCGGCATGGCCTGTCGACGCACGCTCTTGCACAGGACCCGGCGAGAGCCGCATCCGCTCATTTCAACTCCATGTTCACCCTGACCTTGCGGGATTCTGCGTCCTCGATCGCCTTCAGCCAGTCCTCCCAGATGGCTGGATCGACAGGCCTCCCGCCCGGGAGCAAGGACATGCTGCCGAGCAGTGCCCCGGGGTCGTCCGACCTGGTCAGCCGGTACCGGTGCTCCAGGAAGGCGAACATGGCCGCATACGCCTGATGCTCCGTCAGGTTCCTCATTTCATTGGCTCCACGATGTTCGAAGGCACCGCCCCCACGTCCACCGGCAACCCCTGCGCCTCGTCCACCGCGGCGGCGAAGCGGGCGAACTCGGGGTAGTCGGCGGCCGGGACGCGCGAGCGGCGCAGCTCGAGCCGGTCGCGGCGGACGAGCTTCCCGCCCTCGACCGTCTCCTCCCGCGTGTACTTCCCCTGCGGCGACTCGACCGTGGCCGGCGCCCCGGCGACGGGCGTCGTCCCGGAGGGCGGCGAGACCTCGATGCGGAGCGACGAGCTCTCGTCGATGCCGAGCAGCAGCGGCGACTCGCGGGTGGCGGCGGGGGCGAAGCGGGCCACGAGGCGCGGCGGGTACGGCACGTCCTCCATGACGAGGCGTCCGCCCGACGCGCGGGCCAGCTCGGCCACGCGGGCGCGGTAGCGGATGACGAGCGGCGTTCCCACCTGCCGCTCCCCCTCCACCTTCACCTCCTGGAGCTCGAGGGAGCGGAAGCTTCGGGAGAGCGCGTGCTCGAACGCGCGCTTGCGGCCGGTGTCGTCGAGCTGCTCGAGGGCCACCTTCGCCCCCGCGCCCTCGAAGCCGGCGTAGGTCTCCACCCCCTCCACGATCGCGTCGCCATTCGGCTCCACCTGGATGCGGAGCACGACGTCGCTGCGGTCGGAGGGGGGGCCGCCGGGCGTCCGCTCCCGGCGGAGCGCCTCGCCCGGGCGGGGCAGGACGAGCGCCTCGGCGTCGCGG
>JBAVCR010000553.1:0-2934 GCA_049586815.1 Anaeromyxobacteraceae bacterium | reverse complement strand
GGGCCCAGAGGGTCCCGGTGCGCCCCATGCCGGTCTGGACCTCGTCGAGGCAGAAGAGCCCGCCGGCCGCCCGGGTGGCCTGCGCGGCCGCGGCCAGGTAGCCCGGGGGCGGCGGCAGGACGCCTGCCTCCGCCTGGATGGGCTCGACGACGAAGGCGGCCGTGCGGGGCGAGAGGGCCGCCCGCAGCGCGTCGAGGTCGCCGAACGGGACGTGGCGCACCGCCGGGACGAGCGGCTCGAACCCGTGGTGGTACTTCTCCTGCCCGGTCACGGTGAGCGCGAAGAGGGTGCGGCCGTGGAAGGAGTTGGTGCAGGCGACGATCTCGCTGCGCTCGGGGTGGCCGGCGTCGGCGTGGTACTTCCGGGCGAGCTTGAGCATCGCCTCGTTGGCCTCGGCGCCCGAGTTGCAGAAGAAGACGCGGCGCGCGAAGGACCCGCGGGTGAGCTCCTCGGCGAGTTCGACGGCGCGCGGCGTGTAGAACAGGTTCGAGACGTGCCACAGCTCGCGACCCTGCTCCTCCAGTGCCTTCACGGCAGCCGGGTGGCAGTGGCCGAGCGCGTTCACGGCGATGCCGCAGATGAGGTCGAGGTACTCGCGGCCGTCGGCGTCCCACACCTTGCTGCCCTGCCCCTTCACGAGCGCCACCGGCGCCTGCCGGTAGTTGGGGGTGAGCACCGCCTGGGCCCGCGCGGCGATCGAGGCGTTTCCGTTCATCCGATGACTCCTATCACGGATCAGAGGATGTACCGCGAGAGGTCCTCGTCGCGCGCCACGCCCTCGAGCTTCTCCCGCACGTACTTCGCGTCGACCGGGATCCGCGCGCCCCGCATGCGATCCGCGTCGAAGGAGATCTCCTCGAGCAGCCGCTCCATGACGGTGTGCAGGCGCCGCGCGCCGATGTTCTCGGTGCGCTCGTTCACGTCGCCGGCGATGCGGGCGATCTCCTCCACGCCGTCGTCCTGGAAGGTCACCTCGACCCCCTCGGTGGCGAGGAGCGCGGCGTACTGCCGGGTGAGCGAGCCCCGCGGCTCGCGCAGGATGCGGGCCAGGTCGGCGCGCGTCAGCGGCTCGAGCTCCACGCGGATGGGGAAGCGCCCCTGCAGCTCCGGGATGAGGTCGGAGACCTTGGCGACGTGGAAGGCCCCGGCCGCGACGAAGAGCACGTGATCGGTGCGCACCGGGCCGTGCCGGGTGTTG
The DNA here is from genome assembly GCA_049586815.1 of Anaeromyxobacteraceae bacterium. Lineage (GTDB taxonomy): Bacteria > Myxococcota > Myxococcia > Myxococcales > Anaeromyxobacteraceae > CAIOAK01. The sequence goes on along the minus strand of JBAVCR010000553.1, from coordinate 1,736 downwards.
ACGTGCGAACCCTCCACGACGGGGAGCAGGTCGCGCTGCACGCCGCCGCGGGACACGTCCGGGCCCTGCGAGCCGTCGCGGGAGGCGATCTTGTCGATCTCGTCGATGAAGACGATGCCGTGGTTCTGGGCCCGGTCGAGCGCCTCGCGGACCACCCGCTCCATGTCGACCATGCGGGAGGCCTCCTCCTCGGCGAGCAGCTCGAGCGCCTCCTTCACCGGCACGCGCCGCTTGCGCTTCCGGCCGCCCCCGAAGATGGAGCCCAGGCTTCCCTGCCCCATGTTCTTCATCATGTCCTGCAGCCCCTGGGCCATCTCCTCCATGCCCGGACCGGCCATCATGGGCATCGCGGGCGCGGCCGCCTCGGGGACCTCGATCTCCACGATCTCGTCGTCGAGGGTCCCGGCGCGGAGCCGGGCCCTGCCCTTCTCGCGGTCCCCGCCCTGCCCCAGCGCGGAGAGCACCCGGTCCTCGGCCGCCTCGCGGGCCCGGGAGCGGAGCTTCTCCATCTCCTCCTCCTTCACCAGCTTCACCGCCGCCTCGACGAGGTCGCGGATCATCGAGTCGACGTCGCGCCCCACGTAGCCCACCTCGGTGAACTTGGAGGCCTCGACCTTGACGAAGGGTGCGCCGGCCAGCCGGGCCAGGCGCCGGGCGATCTCGGTCTTCCCGACGCCGGTGGGGCCGATGAGGATGATGTTCTTCGGGAGCACCTCGTCGCGCAGGTCGTCGGCGACGCGCTGGCGCCGCCAGCGGTTGCGGAGCGCGATGGCGACGGCGCGCTTGGCCGCGGCCTGCCCCACGATGTGGCGGTCCAGCTCGGCGACGATCTCCCGGGGGGTCAGGTCCTTCGCTTGCATCCGCGCTCCTCAGAGCTCCTCGATGGAGATCCTGTCGTTCGTGTAGATGCAGATCTCGGCGGCCAGCCGCATCGACTCCTCGGCGACCGCGCGGGCCGGGAGCGTCGAGTGGGCGAGTAGCGCCCGGGCCGCGGAGAGCGCATAGGGCGCGCCCGAGCCGATGGCCGCGGCCGCCCCGCCCGGCACCGCGTCGGGCTCGATCACGTCGCCGGCGCCGGAGAGCACGAAGAGGTTCTCCAGGTCGGCCACCATGAGGAGCGCCTCGAGCCGGCGCAGGAACCGGTCGGTCCGCCACTGCTGGGCCAGCTCCACCGCGGCGCGCGGCAGGGATCGCCCGTGCTCCTTCAGCTTCTTCTCGAAGAGCTCGAAGAGCGTGAAGGCGTCGGCGGTCGCGCCGGCGAAGCCGGCCACCACCCTGCCCTCCCCGAGCCGGCGCACCTTGCGGGCCCCGGCCTTCATCACCGTCTTGTCGAGCGTCACCTGCCCGTCGCCGGCCATGGCCACCTTGCCGTCGCGGCGCACGCACAGCACCGTCGTCCCACGCATCATCAGGACGATGTACCGCGGCGGCGCCGGCCGCGCTACCGCCCCGAGCGGGCGCGGGGGTGGGCCCGGTCGTAGACGGCGGCGAGCCCCTTCCAGTCGAGGTGCGTGTAGCGCTGGGTGGTGGAGAGCGAGGCGTGGCCGAGCAGCTCCTGGATCCCGCGCAGGTCGGCGCCGTTCCCGAGGAGATGGGTGGCGAAGCAGTGGCGGAGCACGTGCGGGTGCAGGGGGCGGGGGAGACCGGCGGCGGCGACGCGGCGGTCGAGCCGCCGGGCCACCGAGCGGGGCGAGAGCCGCCCGCCCCGGTAGTTCACGAACAGTGCGCCGTGGGCG
>JBAVCR010000552.1:0-6381 GCA_049586815.1 Anaeromyxobacteraceae bacterium | reverse complement strand
CCAGGGCCCCAGGGCTCGCTACAAGGGCGCTCGGAAGAACACCCTCGACGTTCGCCGCTGCGCCGCCATCAACAACCTACAGGCCCTGCGTAATGCCGCGTGATTTTACCTGTTCGCGTCTCTAGCGCTGCGGCTTCGCCGGCGGCTTGCGCGCGGGCTCCTCGGCGGGCGCCGTCTCCGGGGACTTCGGGGTCGGCGGGTCCTCCGTCGCCTTCGGCGGCGCGCCGGAGAGCACGTCGAGGTGCTGCAGGAGTTCGAGCCGCTCGAGCAGCTCCAGGTTCTCGATCACCGCCGCGTCGGGGTCCCGCGCCGGCGCCTTCGGCGCCGGTTCGGGCGGGGGCGTCCCGGGAGGTGCGGCGAGGAGCGCCGCGGCCACGAGCGGGACGAAGGCGATCACGGGGTGACCAGGTTCACGCCGAGGATGAACTTCCTGGCCGCGCCGCCCGCCGGGAAGAAGCTGCCGAGGGCGAGGACGTCGGCCTCGGCCAGCACCGAGAGCCAGCGCAGGGGTGACCAGGAGAGGTTGAGGTCGAACTCCGGCCCGTAGGTCGAGCCGCCGAACCCGCTCGGCTCGTCGGCCCAGAGGAAGGCCGCCTTCAGCGTGGCGTCGAACCCGCCTCCGGGCGACCAGCCCACCTGCACGCCCGGCGCCACCACGCCCCGCGCGTTCACGCCCGAGCCGGTGGCGCGCCGGTCGGCGTAGGACTCGGAGATGCCACCCTGGAAGAAGAGGTTCGTGGCCGTGATGTACGGGGAGATGGCGAGGAAGCCACCCCAGGTCCCCGAGCCGTTCGCGATCTGCTGCGTCGAGGGCGGGGAGTCGCCGGTGAGCCAGATGAAGAAGGGGGAGAGGGTGAAGCCGCCCCCCGGGTTGGCGGTGAGGCGGGCGGAGAGGAGCCAGCCGAGCGCCCCCACGGACGGGTTCACGGTCGTCATCCCCTGCCCGCTCGTGGCCGCCGTGCCCACCGCGCCGAAGGCCGCACCGGCGGTGAAGCGCACGTCGCCCCAGCCCGAGATCTCGAGGCGCCCCGAGGCGCCCAGCCATCCCAGGCTGGAGTTGCCGCCGCCCTGCGGGTTGAGCAGGAGCGCCATGCGCCGCGAGGCGGCCCGGTAGGCGGCCGATCCCGGCACGGTGGATTGCAGCTCGACGGCCTGGTTCTCCACGAGCCCCTGCCGGAGGATGGCGGCGGCGTCGCCGGTCCCGTCGGCCGACCAGGCGCCCCAGAGCCCGACCCATTCCCCGAGGGACGGGGTCCACTCCGCCGTGGCCGCGACCACCGGGTGGCTCCAGTCGGACCCGGTGGGCCAGGACCGCGACGGGTAGAAGACCGAGGCCGAGAAGGCGAAGGGCGGGCCGATGGCGCCGAGATCGAGGTCGAGGTCGAGCCCGAGCCCCCAGTCGTCGTAGACGAATCCCTCGGCGACGCGCAGGCGCTGCCGTCCCACCCGGGCGTGGAACGCCCCGGCCCGGCCGGCCGTGAGGTCGGCGTAGAGCTGCCGGATGAAGGCGGTCTGGCTCGCCTCCTCCGCGATGGGCAGCCCGTTCGAGGTGAACTCCTTCGACCCGCTGGTCGTGGTGGAGAGCGCGTAGACGGGGCCGGCGGCGCAGCTCCCGGTGCCCGTCACCGCGAGCCCCGACGGCGTGGTGGACGAGAGGCACACCGCCACCGTGGTGGGGAAGGCCTGGGAGCGCAGGAGGCCCGTGTCCACGTCGAGCCGGAAGGAGAGCCAGCGGGTCGCCTCCCAGCCGGCCGCCACGAAGGCGAGGCCCGACGCGTAGCCCTGCGCCGGGCCGGGAGCGAGGTAGCTCGCCGAAGCGAAGGACTGCGACGCCGTGTCGAAGAGGACCTGGGTGGAGGGCAGGGCCGCCTGGCCGGTGTAGCGGGCGGCGAGCCCGGCGCGTGCCCAGAGAGGGGCCTCGTCCCCCTCCACCTCGAGGGCGACCAGGTCCGCGTCGGCGACGGGGGGATCACCCGCCGCGACGAGCAGCACGCCGAGGATGGAGGCGAGAGCCGTCACCGGGGAAGGTTACGGCTTCTTTCCCTTCTGGCGCCACATGTCTCGCGCCTGGTCGCGCTGGGCGGGCGTCATCTGCCGCCACCGCTCCAGGTTGTCGAGGTAGCGCTGCCGCACCTCGGGAGGGGCGTCGACCATCTTCCGGAAGAGCTGGCGGACCTGGGACTGGCGCTCCGGGGTCATCTCCTTGTAGCGCCCGAGCAGCTGGAGCATCTCGCGGCGCTCGTCGGGGGCGAGCTGCCGGAAGCGGTTCCAGGTGCGGGCCACCTCGGCGCGCTCGGAGGGAGGGAGCGAGCGGAAGCGGTCCAGCCGGGCGCGCAGCTCCGCCTGCCGTTCCGGCGACATCTCCTGGAAGGCCTGCCAGCGCTGCCGCATCGCCTCCTTCTCGGAGGGCGTGAGCTTCCCCCAGCGCTCCCGGGCGGCCTGCCCGGGCGTGGCGGAAGGTGCGGCGGCGCCCGGCGCGGGCGCGGGGGGGGAGGCGTCCTGCGCCGGGGCCGTCGCGGACAGCGAGAGGAGCAGGGCGGCGACGAGGGGGCGCGCGATCACGGCCGGCCCTCCCGCAGCTCGTCGAGGTGGGTGACCACGTCGAGATCCTCGGGCGTCTCGACCAGGTCGAGGCTCGCCACCTCGACGTAGTTCTCGAGGAGGTCGAGGTGGCGGGCGAGGTCCAGGTCGGAGCGCAGGCTCGCCTGCCGGACGAAGATGCCGACGACGAGAGCGGCGGCGAGCCCGGTGACGGGCACGAGCCAGCGGAGCGGCCGGCCGGCGAGCCGCTCGAGCAGCGAGCGACGGCGCGGCGCCTCGCGGGCGAGGCGCGCGTAGAAGCGCTGCTCGAATCCCGGGACCGGGGCGGGAGGCGGGGGCAGGGCCGAGAGCGCCGCGATCGCCCGGTCGAGACGGTCGCGCTCCGCGCGGCAGGAGGGGCAGGCCTCGAGGTGGACCAGCACCTCGGCGTGGCGGGCCGGGGAGAGGGCCCCGTCCGCGAGGGCCGTCAGGTCGTCGCCGACGTGGATCTCGCGGCCGCTCACGTGGCGCCTCCTCGCTCCGTCCAGGGCTCGAGCGCCCGGGCCGCCGAGACGGTTGCCCGGTGCACGAGCGACTTGACCGAGGGTACGGTGGTCTCGAGCACCTGCGCAATTTCCTCGTAGGGAAGCCCCTCGAACCGGGCCAGCACGAAGGCGGCCCGCTGGCTGTCCGGCAGCCGGGAGAGCATCGCCTCGACGTCGCGGAGGAGCGCCTGCCCCCGGGCGGTCTCCTCGGGAGTCGCGCCGGGGCCCGCCAGCATGTCGGGGTCGAGCGGGGCGCCGCTCTCGGAGGCGGGGTCCACCTCGGGGCGGGCCTGGTACTCGCCGCGACGCACCTCGTTCAGGCAGTGGTTCGTGGCCACCCGGTAGAGGAAGGTGGTGAAGCGGGCGCTCGGCTGGTAGCGGTCCGCTCCCTGGTGGATCTTGAGGAACACGTCCTGGGCGAGCTCCTCGGCCCGGGCGGCGTCCTTCACGAATCGCTGGCAGAAGGCCATGGTGGCGCGTCCGTACTTCTCGAACAGCGTCCGGAACGCCGCCTCGTCGCCTCCCTGGAACGCGAGCATCAGTGCCGCGTCGGGATCCGGAGCCATCCATCTCCCTCCAACACGGGGGAAGCCGCCTGGTTGCGGTGGCCTACCCGCCCAGGTGCAGGACGCCCCGGACGAGGAGGTAGATGCCGGTGGCGACGATGGCCGAGGCCGGAATCGTGAAGATCCACGCCCAGATGATGCGTCCCGCCACGCCCCAGCGGACCGCCCGGATGCCCTTCGTGGACCCCACCCCGACGATGGCGCCGGTGATGGTGTGGGTGGTCGAGACGGGGATGCCGGCGTGGGAGAGGGCGAGGATGGTGACGCCGCCGCCGGTCTCGGCGGCGAAGCCCCCGATGGGCTGCAGCTTGGTGAGGCTGTAGCCCATGGTCTTCACGATGCGCCAGCCGCCGAAGAAGGTGCCGAGCGCGATCGCGGTGTGGGTGAGGAGCACGATCCACCAGGTGATGTGGAACGGCCGGTCGCTCCAGACGGTGCCGTAGAGCACGACGCCGATGATGCCCATGACCTTCTGGGCGTCGTTCGACCCGTGGCTGTAGCTGAAGACCGCCGAGGAGAGGAGCTGCAGCTTGCGGAACCAGGTGTCGACCCGGCCCGGGCGGAAGCCGCGGACGATCCAGGCGGTCAGGATCATGAGCCCGGCGCCGAGCGCCATGCCGATGAGCGGCGAGAGCACGATGAAGGCCGCGATCTTGAGGATGCCGGAGACCACGAGCCCCTTCATGCCGAGCGCGGGGAGGGTGGCGCCCACCATGCCGCCCGCCAGCGCGTGCGACGAGGAGGAGGGGAGCCCCCACCACCAGGTGAGCAGGTTCCAGACGATGGCCCCGATGAGGGCGGCGAAGATGACCGCGAGGACCACCGTCGTCCCCTGGGCCTTCAGGAGGTCGAACTGGATGATCCCCTTGCCGATGGTCTGGGCCACGCGCAGCTCGCCGCCGAAGAAGACCGGGGCGGCGGCGACGAAGTTGAAGAAGGCGGCCCAGGCCACCGCGGTCACCGGGGACAGCACCCGGGTGGACACGATGGTGGCGATGGAGTTCGCCGCATCGTGAAACCCGTTGATGAAGTCGAAGGCCAGCGCGACGACGATGAGGCCGATGACGACGGCGATGAGCATGGAGGGGTCGCGGGAGGGCGGCGCTAGGTGTTCTCGAGGACGACGTTCTCGATCACGTTGGCGACGTCCTCGGCCCGATCGGTGGCGGTCTCGATCAGGTCGAGGATCTCCTTCCACTTGATGATCGTGAGGGGGTCGGCGCCGCTGCGGAAGAGGTCGGCGAGGGCGCGCCGGAGGAGAGAGTCGGCCTGGTTCTCGAGCGAGTTGATCTCGAGGCAGGCGTCGAGGATCTTCTTCGACTCCTTGATGTTGCGCAGCCCGTGCACCGCCTCCTGCATCTTGCGGGTCTGGGCGAGGAGCACGGTGGCGAGCTCCCGGGCCTCGGGGAGGACCGTCTGGATGTCGTAGAGCCCCACCCGCTCGGTCGCGGCGTCGGTGAGGTCGAGCACGTCGTCGATCGCCGAGAGCAGCCGGTGGATCACGGCGCGGTCGAAGGGGGTGATGAACTGCGTGTAGAGGAGCTCGAAGGCCGCGTGGGTGACGTCGTCGGCCTTGTGCTCGACGTCCTTGATGGCCTTCACCTTGCGCGGGATGTCCGTGAAGTCCTCGAACATCTCCTTGAAGAGGCGGGCGCCTTCCACGGTCAGCGCGGCCTGCTTCTCGAACGCGTCGAAGAACGCGTCCGTCTTCGGCATCAGCTTCGTGAGAATCGACACTTTCTTCTCCCGGGGCGAGTCGAGGCGCGCGGACAATATCCCCGAACGCAAACGAGTCCAACGGCCCGGAAAAGAGGACGAAAAAGACGAGACATGTCGGGGGGTTCCGGATAATGACACCGGAGTGACCCAGAAACTCTACCTCTCCGACCCCTATCTGTGCCGGTTCGAGGCGGTGGTGACGTCGACCCGGGAGCACGGCGGGCGCGCGGCGGTGGTGCTCGACCGGACCGCCTTCTACCCGGAAGGCGGGGGGCAGCCGGCCGACCGGGGCAGGATCGGGGAAGGGTCCGTCGCCGACGTCGTGGAGGCGGACGGGGAGGTGCTCCACCTCCTCGACGCCGGGCCCGCCCCCGCGGCGGGAGCGAGGGTGGACTGCGAGGTCGACCGGTCGCGCCGGTTCGACCACATGCAGCAACACCACGGGCAGCACCTGCTCTCCGCCGCCTTCGAGCGGCTCCACGGAGCGGCGACGCTCTCCTTCCACCTTGGCGCCGAGGCCTGCACCATCGACCTCGACGCCCAGCCGTCGCGATTGCCGCCCGAGGCGCTCGCCGCAGCGGAGGCGGAGGCGAACCGCCTCGTCTGGGCCGACCTGCCGGTCGACACCCGGGACCGCACGCCCGCCGAGATCGCGCTGCTCCCGCTCCGCAAGGAGGCGGTGAAGGGCGGGCGCATCGTGGTGGTGGGAGCGGAGGGGGGCGAGGTGGTCGACGCCTCCCCCTGCGGCGGGACCCACCCGCGCCGCACCGGCGAGGTGGGCGCGGTGGCGGTGCTCCGCGCGCAGAAGTGGGGGTCGGGAACGCGCGTCGAGTTCGCCTGCGGCTCCCGCGTGGTGGGGCTCCTCCATCGCGACGGCGACCGCCTGGCGCGGGCGAGCGCGGCGCTCCGTTGCGCACCCGCCGAGCTGCCGGCCGCGGCGGCCAAGCTGGCCGAGGATGGGCAGGGGCGTCGCAGGGAGCTGGAGCGCATGATCGAGGCCCTCGCCGGATTCGAGGCGGAGCGGCTCGACC
>JBAVCR010000551.1:0-2696 GCA_049586815.1 Anaeromyxobacteraceae bacterium | reverse complement strand
GGCGAAGATGTTGGACGTGAAGACGATGAACGGGTCGGAGCTCACGGCGAAGACCGCCGGGATCGAGTCGACCGCGAAGGCCACGTCGGCCACCTCGATGGCGACGAGCGCGAGCAGCATCGGCGTGGCGACGAGGCGCCCCCCCTCGCGCACCACGAAGGCGTGGCCGTGGAGCTCGGACGTGGTGGGGAGCACCCGGCGGACCCGGTCGAGGATGCGCACGCCGCCCGCGCCGGCGTCCCCTTCCTCCTGGGCCCAGAGCTTCCAGCCGGTCCAGACCAGGAAGGCCCCGAACACGTAGGTGAGCCAGTGGAAGCGTGCGAGGAGCGCGGCCCCGCCCACGATCATGGCGGCGCGGAGCACGAGCGCGGAGAGGATGCCCCAGAAGAGCACCCGGTGCTGCATCTCCCGCGGGATGCGCAGGGACTGGAACAGGACGACGAAGACGAAGAGGTTGTCGACCGACAGCGACTTCTCGACCACCCATGCGGTCAGGAACTCCTGGCCGGAGGCCCGACCGAGGAAGTGGAAGACGCCGCCGCCGAAGCCGAGCGCGAGCGCGATCCACATCAGGCTCCAGAGCAGCGCCTCGCGCGCCCCGATGACGTGGTCCTTCCGGTTGAAGACCCCGAGGTCGAGCGCGAGCATCCCGAGCACGAAGGCCAGGAATCCGATCCACAGCGAGGGTGTCCCGACCGTCGTCATCGGCTCCCGGTGGGGGTCATAACACGCGACCCCCCTCCAGGGCCCCGAACGCGCGAAGGAAACGGCTGACGTGCTCGTCGAGGAACGGTTCCAGGGGAAGCCGCCTCACCTCGGTGCCCCCCAGCGCGTGCTGGTGCAGGAGCACGAGGATCACGGGCGAGACGAGCTCGAGGGCGGCGAGGCGCGGGTCACAGGGGCCGAGCTCGCCGCGCGCCACGTGGAGGGCGATGCGCGCCTCGGCCGAGTGGAGGGTGGGCTCGAGGAGCGACCGGAGGTAGGCCGGCCCCATCGCGGTGTGGCCGATCCCCTCGGTGAGACCCACCGCGTGGGCGCGTCCCACCCCCATCATCCAGCCCTCGACGAGGTAGCCGAGGAACCAGCGGAGCGACTCGCGGGCGGCTCCGCGCTCCGCGGTCGCCCCCTCGGCGACGTAGCGGAGACCCATCTCGTGGACCCGTTCCAGCACCGCGGAGAGGACCGCCTCCCGGGAGGTGAAGTAGTGTCGGAGGGTCGACGGAGAGACCCCGCCGGCCTGGGCGAGCTCCCTGAAACTTAGATTCGCCTTGGTGGACGATAGTATTCGGTTCGACAAACGCTCGACGAGCTCCGCCCGGGTGCGGTCGTAGTCGAGATTCTTGGAACCCGCTCGACGGCCCATCCTCCCGGCACCCTTCCTTTCCCTTGCGTGTATGTACAAACCCGATTACGTATCCCAGGTGATTCATTATATCTCCTTCAGCGTTCCGGTGCACGCATGCTGACGCAGAAATTCCTCCAGCTGAACCTCCTCGGCGCCGAGTGGGTGAACTGGATGCTCGTCCTCCTCTCCTTCGTCGGCCTCTCCATCACGGTCGACCGCGCCATCCTCTACACCCGGACCCGGGAGGGTTTCGCCGCTCTCCAGGCCGCCCTGCAGGACGTGCTGCGGCGGCACGACCTGGCCGGCGCGCAGGCGCTCGTCCAGCGGGACACCCTCATCCGCAACGTGCTCCGGGCCGGCATCGACGCCATCACCCGCGGCGAGCGGGACCCGAAGTCGGTGGAGGAGGAGATGCTCGCCTCCCTCGCGGCGGAGCGCTCCCGCTACGACGCCCGGGTGGCCTGGCTCACGACCATCGCCAACATCGCCCCGCTCGTCGGCCTCCTCGGGACCATCATCGGCGTGGTGGGCGCCTTCTACGGGCTCGGACAGGCCGGGACGACGCAGTCGGCGGGCAATCCCCAGGTCATGTCGTCCATCGCCGAGGCCCTCGCGTCCACCGCCTTCGGCATCTTCGTCGCCGTCCCCGGCGTGGTGGCCTACAACCTGATGCGCTCGCACATGGCCGTGCGCCTGCGGCAGGCCGAGTCGCTCATCCGGGAGCTCATGGCCAACCTGGGCCGCCTGGAAGACGAGGAGGCCCGGTGAACACCGGCGGCTTCGGCTCCGACCCGACCGACGACCTCGTCACCGGCGTGAACATCACGCCCATCGTCGACGTCGCGCTCGTGCTCCTCATCGTCTTCCTGGTCACGTCCTCGCTCATCGTCTCGAAATCGATCCAGGTCGAGGTGCCGCGCGCCGCCACCGGTGCGGAGACGGCGGTGGGCCTGCTCGCGCTCGTGGTCGCCTCCGGCGGCGAGCTCTACGTGAACGGCCAGCCGGCCCGCCTGGAGGACGTCCCGCGCGCGGTGGCCGAGGCACGCCGCCGCCTCGAGCCGGGCCAGAAGCTCACCGGGTTCGTCTCGGCCGACGTCGCCGCGCCCTACGGGCGGTTCGCGCAGGTGGTCGACGTCCTCCGGCAGGAAGGCGTCGTCGACATCGCACTCGACACGAAGCCCATCGAGGCCCCGGCGAAGTGAAGCGGGTCGCGAACACCGGCGTCCAGGGGTGGGGGATCGCCGCCCTCCTCTACGCGGCCCTGCTGGTCGCGCTGGCGCTCGCCCCGCCGGTTCGGCGCGAGGGGCCTCGCCGTCCGCCGACCCGGGTGACGCTCGTCGAGAGCCGCCCC
>JBAVCR010000550.1:0-3939 GCA_049586815.1 Anaeromyxobacteraceae bacterium | reverse complement strand
CGTCGAGCCGGAGCGGCGAGGGGTCGGCCACCTCGCCCTCCCGGTGCCGCCACACCCCGTCGCGCCAGTCGAGCCGGTAGAGTGGCACGAAGGCGTCGCCGCGGTCGGCCACGAACTCGACCGACCGGAGGGTGAACTCCACGTCCTCCGGGGACCCGTACCAGGGGAGCGAGACCCGCACCCAGCCCGGCTTGGCCCCGACGATCCCCGCCGCGATGAGGCGGCGGAAGCGCTCCGAGGTCTCCCCGGCGATGCCGAGGAGGCGGTGGCCGTAGGGGCCGGCGCAGGAGCAGCCGGCCCGGTTCTGGATGCCGAAGAGGTGGTCGAGGAGCGCCGAGACGAGGTCGTGGTGCAGCCCGTCCACGTTGAACGAGACGATGGGCAGGCGCGGCGCGTCGAGCGGCCCGTAGACCCGGATGCGGGGGTGGCGGGAGAGGCGCGCCACGGCGTCGCGGGCCAGCGCCACGTCGTGCGCCCGGATGGCGGCCGCCCCGACGTGGTCCTTCAGCGCGAAGGCGAGGCCGGCCCGGATGTCGCCCAGGATGTCGGGGGTGCCGCCCTCCTCGCGCTCCGAGAGCCTGTGGACGTAGTCCACCTGGTCGGGACGGCAGCCCGAGACGTAGTCCACCGTGCCGCCGCCCGGGCGCTCCGGCGTGCGGGTCCGGAAGAGGTCGCGGTGGGCGACGAGCACGCCCGAACCCTCCGGGCCCCCCAGGAACTTGTGGGTGGAGACGAAGACCGCGTCGAGCCGCTCCGCCGGGTCAGCGGGGTGCATGTCGATGGGGACGTAGGGGCCGCCGGCCGCGTAGTCGGCGAAGGCGAGCGCGCCCTCCTCGTGGAGGACGCGGGCCACGGCACGGACGTCGGTGAGGAGGCCGTCGACGTTGGAGGCGGCGGAGAAGGCGCCGGCGACGAGGGGGCGCCCCCGGGCCGCCCGGGCGCGGCGCCGGAGATCGGCGAGGTCGATCTGGCCCCGGGCGTCGAGCGCCACCTCCTCGACGTCGGCGATCGACTCCATCCAGGGGAGCACGTTGGAGTGGTGCTCGTAGGGGCCGACGAGGATGACCGGGCGCCGATCCGGCGGGACGAGCCGCGAGAGGTGGTGCTCCCGCTCCAGCGGCTCCGGGATGCGCAGGCCGAGCAGACCCACGAGCTTGTTCACCGCCGCGGTGGCTCCGCTCCCGGTGAAGAGGACCACGTCGTCGGGCCCGGCGTTCACCGAGCGGGCCACGGCGGCGCGCGCCTCCTCGCGGAGCCCGTTCATCACCCGCCCGGTGGTCGCGACCGCGGTATGGGTGTTGGCGTAGAGGGGGCGGATCGCGTCCACGAAGCGCTCCACCAGGTCGAGGTGGCGGCCGGTCGCGGTCAGGTCGGCGTAGTGGAGGAGCCGCGGTCCGAACGGAGTGGGCACGCGCGTGCCCCGGCCCCGTTCCGACTCCCTGAGCAGCGCTGCGATCCGGGCGAAGTCCCCCATGGCCGGGTCCTTCTAGCCCGACCCGCCCGAGGGTACAAGGAACACCCTTTTTCCTCCGGGCCCGATGGGTCGAGGACGGGCCTCCCCCGCCGGCCGGTGGTAGAAGGAAGGTTCGGAGGTCGCCGTGGCCATCTTCTCCCGGGGCGACGAGGGCAAGAAGGGCCCTCGCGTCCACACCCTGCCGCTGCTCCCGCTCAGGGACATCATCGTCTTCCCCCACATGGTCGTCCCGCTCTTCGTGGGGCGCGAGAAGTCCATCGCCGCCCTCGACGAGGCCATGGGGAAGGACAAGACGGTCGTGCTCGCGGCCCAGAAGAAGGCCAAGACCAACGAGCCCGCCTTCGACGACCTCTTCCCGGTCGGCACGCTCGCCACCATCATCCAGCTGCTCCGGCTCCCCGACGGCACGGTGAAGGCGCTCGTCGAGGGCAAGCGCCGCGTGAAGCTCGAGGCCCTGGTCTCGCTCGACAAGTACTACGAGGTGGAGGTCGAGGAGCTCGACGAGGAGGCCGACCGCGACGTGGAGCTCGAGGCCCTCATCCGCCAGGTGCAGGCCACCTTCGAGACCTACGTCAAGCTCAACAAGCGCATCCCGCCGGAGATGCTCGCCAGCGTGGCCACCATCGAGGAGCCGGGCCGCCTCGCCGACACCATCGTGGCCCACCTCTCGCTCAAGCTGCAGGACAAGCAGTCGATCCTGGAGACCGGCTCGCCGCGGACGCGGCTCGAGAAGCTCTTCGAGCTCATGCAGGGGGAGATCGAGATCCTGCAGGTCGAGCGCAAGATCCGCACCCGCGTGAAGAAGCAGATGGAGAAGTCGCAGAAGGAGTACTACCTCAACGAGCAGATGCAGGCGATCCAGAAGGAGCTCGGCGAGCGCGACGAGTTCAAGAACGAGATCCAGGAGCTCGAGGAGAAGATCCGCGACAAGCGGATGTCGAAGGAGGCCACGGTCCGGGCGCGGAAGGAGCTGAAGAAGCTCAAGATGATGAGCCCGATGAGCGCCGAGGCCACCGTGGTCCGCAACTACATCGACTGGATCCTGTCGCTCCCCTGGGCCGAGGTCACCGAGGACAAGCTCGACGTGGCCGAGGCCGAGAAGGTGCTCGACGAGGACCACCACGGGCTGCGCAAGGTGAAGGAGCGCATCCTCGAGTACCTGGCCGTGCAGGCGCTGGTCTCCAAGATCAAGGGGCCCATCCTCTGCCTGGTCGGCCCCCCCGGCGTGGGCAAGACCTCGCTCGCCCGCAGCATCGCGCGGGCCATGGGGCGCCGCTTCGTGCGCATCAGCCTGGGCGGCGTGCGCGACGAGGCCGAGATCCGCGGCCACCGGCGCACCTACATCGGCGCCATGCCCGGCAAGATCCTGCAGTCGGTGAAGAAGGCCGGGTCGTCGAACCCGGTGGTGCTGCTCGACGAGGTGGACAAGATGTCCACCGACTTCCGCGGCGACCCGTCGGCGGCGCTCCTCGAGGTGCTCGACCCGGAGCAGAACGCCACCTTCGTCGACCACTACCTCGACCTCGACTACGACCTCTCCAAGGTGCTCTTCGTCTGCACCGCGAACACCATGTCGGGCATCCCGCTGCCGCTGCAGGACCGCATGGAGATCATCCGGCTGGCCGGCTACACCGACCAGGAGAAGCTCTCCATCGCGTCGCGCTACCTCGTGCCGCGCCAGCGAGAGGCGAACGGCCTCGCCGACGTGAACGTCGAGGTGCGCAAGGACGCGCTGAACCTGCTCATCCACAAGTACACGAAGGAGGCCGGCGTCCGCTCCCTGGAGCGCGAGATCGCGAGCCTCTTCCGCAAGACCGCCCGCGAGGTGATCCGCGAGGGCAAGGAGCGGAAGTACGTCATCGGCGAGCGCAGGGTGCAGAAGCTCCTCGGCCCGCCCCGCTTCCGGCACGGCACCGCCGAGGCCGACGACCAGGTCGGCGTGGCCACCGGCCTCGCCTGGACGGAGCTGGGCGGCGAGCTGCTCACCATCGAGGCCACCGTGATGCCCGGCAAGGGCAAGCTCACCATCACCGGCAAGCTGGGCGAGGTCATGCAGGAGTCGGCGCAGGCGGCCATGAGCTACGTGCGCAGCCGGGCCGACGTGCTCGGCCTCGAGAAGCGCTTCCTCGAGCAGGTGGACATCCACGTCCACGTGCCGGAGGGGGCCATCCCGAAGGACGGGCCGTCGGCGGGCATCACCATGGCCACCGCGCTCGTCTCGGCGCTGACCCGGGTGCCGGTGCGGAAGGACATCGCCATGACCGGCGAGATCACGCTCCGCGGCCGGATCCTCCCGGTGGGCGGCATCAAGGAGAAGGTCCTCGCCGCGCACCGCGGCGGCATCAAGACCATCCTCCTCCCGCGGGAGTGCGAGAAGGACCTGCGCGAGGTGCCGAAGAAGGTCCGGGCCGCCATGTCGATGCGGCTCATGGACCACATGGACGAGGTGCTGCGCGAGGCGCTCC
>JBAVCR010000549.1:0-3243 GCA_049586815.1 Anaeromyxobacteraceae bacterium | reverse complement strand
GCGCGGGCCTCGAGCTCGCGCGCCACCTCCGCGCGGCGCCCCTCGGCGCCGGTGAGCCCGAGGATCTCGGCCTTCATCACCTCGCGGCGCGCGAGCGCTGCCTCCAGGCTGCCCCCGTGCTTGCGGGCGAGCGCCCGGAGCGCGGCAATGCGGTCCTCGACCTCGGCGAGCCGATCGGGGTCGCCCCCCACCCCGGATGCGTAGCGCGAGAGACCCCGCCCGGCCTCCTCGACCTCGGCGGCCGCCGAGCGGAGCAGTCCCACCATCTCCCCGAGGCGGGGATCGACCGTGGCGGCCTCCTGCAGGGCCCGGAGCGCCTGCCCGATGCGCTCGGACGCGCTCCCCTCCTCGCCGTAGACGAGCGCCTCCGCCCCGCTGGCCGCCTCGGCGAGGCGGGCGGCCCCCGAGAGCACCTTGCGCTCCTGCTCGAGCGCCGCGTCCTCGCCGGCGACCGGGTCGACGCCGTCGAGCTCCTCGAGCTGGAAGGCCAGGTAGTCGGCCCGGCGCCCTCGCTCCCCCTCGTCGTCGGCGAGGGCGCGCTCCTCCCGCGCCAGCTCCGCGACCCCCTCGAAGGAGGACCGGTAACGGTCGCGGAGGCCGCCGGGGGTGGCGGTGCCGGCGAAGGCGTCGAGCAGGCCGAGGTGGGTGCCGGCGTCGAGCAGGGACACGTGCTCGTGCTGGCCGGTGACGTCGACCACGCCCCGCAGCGCCCCCTCGAGCACGGCGACGGTGCAGAGCGCGCCGTTCACGAAGACCCGCCCGCGCCCCGCCCGCGTGACCACGCGCCGGACGAGCAGCTCGACCGCGCCGTCGTCGGCGGGGTCTCCCGGGGGCAGGCCAGCCGCCTCGAGCCGGGCCAGCGTGGGGTGCCCGGCGGGGAGCTCGAAGACCGCCTCGACCGAGGCCTCCTCGGCCCCCTCGCGCAGGACGTCGGCGCTCATCCGGCCGCCGAGGACGAGGTGCAGGGCCCCGACGAGGAGCGACTTCCCCGCCCCGGTCTCGCCGGTGAGGACGTTCAGCCCCGGGCCGAAGTGGACCTCGACCTGGTCCACCACCGCGAAGCCGCTGATCCGCAGGGTCGTGAGCATGGGCGGAGTGTGCCACCGCCCCCTGACACTGCGCAAGCATTCAGCAGCGTGTCCGTTCAGTCCGTCTTCGCCCTGCCGGTCCCCCCTCCCCGGCGCTAGGGTGTTCCTATGCGCCCGACCCGCACCCCTCGCGCCTTCCTCCTCGCCGTGGTCGCCCTCGCCTCCGCATCCCCCTCCCCCGCCCGGGCCGAGCTCTACGCCGCCATCTCCGGCGGCGCCTTCCTCCCCACGGGCACGTCGCCCTACGGGACCATCGAGACCCGCCCGACGGCGTCGCTCGCCGTCGGCTACGACCTCGACCACGTGGGCGCCTCGGTCTGGGCGGGCTTCTTCACCACGAGCGCGGGATTGCTGCTCGTGAACACGAGCTTCCCGGTGGTGCTCCGGGTGCGCGGCCGGCTGCCCATCGGCATCGTCGCGCCCTACGCGTTCGGCGGGGTGGGCTTCGCGCCGAGCCGGGCGCTCCTCGACCTGGCGCAGAACGACACCGTCGCCTTCACGGCCCAGGCCGGGGGCGGCGCCGACTTCCTGGTCGGCGACATGTTCACCATCGGCGTCGAGGGGTTCTACCAGTGGCTCCGGCCGAGCTACTGGTTCGGGACCGTCGACCTCGACGCGGTGATGGTGCTCGCCACCTTCGCGCTGCGCTTCCCGTAGCCGGCGGGGCCGGGCGCCCTACCGCTCGCCCCAGCGCAGCTTGGCCCGCAGGATCCCGAAGAAGTGGAAGTCGGGGTTCCGCACCAGCAGCACCCGGTTCTGCGACTGCTTCACCTGGACCCGATCGCCCCGCGAGAGCGGCACGCCGGTCTGCCCGTCGAGGGACAGGTAGACGTTGGCGTCGTTCAGCAGCACCACGTTGATGGACCGGTCCTCGGGGACGACCAGCGGCCGCTGGGTCAGGGTGTGCGGGCAGATGGGGTTGATGATCACCCCGTGCATGGTGGGATAGACGATGGGGCCGTTCGCGGCGAGCGAGTAGGCCGTCGACCCGGTGGGCGTGGCGATGATCACGCCGTCGGCCTTGTAGGTGGTGAGGTAGTCGTCGCCGTAGGACGTGTCGAGCTCCGCCATGGGGGAGAGCGCCCCCTTGGAGATGACCGCGTCGTTTAGCACCTCGGCGTCGAGCTCCGGCTTGCCGTCCCGCCCTCCCCGGTGCAGGTGGATGCGCAGCTTCATGCGCGGGGAGACCGTGCTCTTCCCGGCCAGGACCTGCTCGAGCGCCGGGTACATGTTGCTCTGCGGGACCTCGGTCATGAAGCCGAGGCTTCCCATGTTGATGCCCAGGATGGGGACGGCGCGCCCGCCGAGCAGGTGGGCGGCGTGGATGAGGGTGCCGTCGCCGCCCAGCACCACCACGAGGTCGGAGTCCCGTCCCACCGCCTCCTCGTCGCGCAGCACGTCGACGCCCTTGGCCCGCAGGAAGCGCTCGACGTGGAGGGAGGTCTCGGAGGCCTCGGCCGAGGTCTTCTTGGGGACGATGCCGACCCGGCGAGGAACCGAGCAGGGGAGGGATTCCATTCGCGGCAATATATATTGTCCCGGCCCCGATGGACCTCTTCGACCACGCACTCGACCGGGACGACGCCTCGAAGCCCCTCCCCGAGCGGCTCCGGCCGCGCCGCCTGGAGGAATTCGTCGGGCAGGACCACGTGCTCGGGGCGGGGAGCGCGCTGCGCCGCGCCATCGAGGCCGACCAGGTCCCGTCCCTCGTCCTCTGGGGCCCCCCCGGCACCGGGAAGACCACCCTCGCCCGCATCGTGGCCGAGCGCACCGGGGCCACCTTCATCCCCTTCTCCGCCGTGCTCGGCGGGGTGAAGGAGATCCGGGAGATCGTGGCCGCCGCCGCCGAGCGCCGCCGCCTCCACCGCCAGCGCACCATCCTCTTCGTCGACGAGATCCACCGCTTCTCGCGGTCGCAGCAGGACGCCTTCCTGCCGCACGTGGAGGCGGGCACGGTCACCCTCATCGGCGCCACCACCGAGAACCCGTCCTTCGAGATCAACGGGGCGCTCCTCTCCCGCTGCCGGGTGGTCACGCTGCGCGCGCTCACCGACGACGAGGTGGGCGTCCTCCTCGACCGCGCGGTGGTCTCGCCGCGGGGCCTCTCCGGCGCGGTCCGGCTCGCCCCGGAGGCCCGCGAGGCGCTCGCCCGCTC
>JBAVCR010000548.1:0-6419 GCA_049586815.1 Anaeromyxobacteraceae bacterium | reverse complement strand
GCCGGGCCCCGCTTCCCGGGGGACTCGAGGCGATGGTGCGTTACGGCGAGCTCCAGGTCCGGGCGGCCCCGCAGGCCTCCGTCGCGCCCGTCCCCGTGCCGATCCCGGGGCCGGGAACCCACCCCCTTCCCGGGGGCGGTTGCCTCGAGGTGGACGAAGCGCCCGGCGCCTCCTGGCCCCTCTGGTGGCGCACACGGCGGCCCGGAGACCGCTTCCGCCCGGCCGGGGGCGGGGGGGCGAAGAAGCTGAAGGAGTGGCTCATCGACCGGAAGGTGCCCCGGGAGACCCGCGACGGGCTCCGGGTGCTCGCCGACGACGACGGGCGGGTGCTCTGGATCCCCGAGCTCGCGGCCTGGGGCGAGAAGCCGAGCGCCCGCGCCCGCTTGCGGGCCTGACCCCCCGAATTCCGCAGACGACCCTGCGCATCCCGGACTGCGCCGGGGGGTGCGCCTGTTATATTGGGACCTTGCAGTGAATTTCGGGGGGAACCCCGGGAAGAGGTACCGGAAATTGCGCCAGTCCTACAAGACCGTCCTGCTGTGGGTCGTCCTGATCCTGATGTTCGTGGCCTTCTACCAGTTCTTCGCCCAGCACGGCCGCGAGCAGAAGGAGTTCGCCTTCTCCGACTTCATCGCCAAGGTGGAGTCGGGTGACGTCCGCGACGTCACCGTCAAGGACACGAACTACTACGGCCACATGCGCGACGGCAGCGACTTCCACACCGTGGGGCCGCTCGACGCCACCGGCACGGTCTTCGACCGGCTCCAGAAGAAGGGCGTGAAGGTCCTCTACGAGAAGCCCGACCAGAACTCGTTCTGGGTGACGGTCCTCGTGCAGTACCTCCCGCTCGTCTTCCTCTTCCTCCTCTTCTTCTTCTTCATGCGCCAGCTCCAGGCGGGCGGCGGGAAGGCCATGAGCTTCGGCAAGTCGAAGGCCAAGCTCATGACCGAGCACCACAACAAGGTGACCTTCGCCGACGTGGCCGGCATCGACGAGTCGAAGGACGAGCTCGAGGAGATCATCTCCTTCCTGAAGGACCCGAAGAAGTTCACCAAGCTGGGCGGCCGCATCCCGAAGGGCGTGCTCCTCATGGGCCCGCCGGGCACCGGCAAGACGCTCCTCGCCCGCGCCGTGGCCGGCGAGGCGGGCGTTCCCTTCTTCTCCATCTCCGGGTCGGACTTCGTGGAGATGTTCGTGGGCGTGGGCGCGAGCCGCGTCCGCGACCTGTTCGAGCAGGGCAAGAAGAACGCCCCCTGCATCATCTTCATCGACGAGATCGACGCGGTCGGCCGCCACCGCGGCGCCGGCCTGGGCGGCGGGCACGACGAGCGCGAGCAGACGCTCAACCAGCTGCTCGTGGAGAT
The DNA here is from genome assembly GCA_049586815.1 of Anaeromyxobacteraceae bacterium. Classification (GTDB taxonomy): domain Bacteria; phylum Myxococcota; class Myxococcia; order Myxococcales; family Anaeromyxobacteraceae; genus CAIOAK01. The sequence goes on along the minus strand of JBAVCR010000548.1, from coordinate 5,055 downwards.
GGACGGCTTCGAGTCGAACGAGGGCGTCATCCTCATCGCCGCCACCAACCGCCCCGACGTCCTCGATCCGGCGCTGCTCCGCCCGGGCCGCTTCGACCGGCGCATCGTGGTCCCGCGCCCCGACCTCGGAGGACGCCTCGGCATCCTCAAGGTGCACACCCGCAAGGTGCCGCTCGACGTCGTCGACCTCACCAAGATCGCCCGCGGCACTCCCGGGTTCTCGGGCGCCGACCTGGAGAACCTGGTCAACGAGGCGGCCCTCTTCGCCGCGCGTCGCAACAAGGAGAAGGTGGAGACGAGCGACTTCGAGTACGCGAAGGACAAGGTGCTCATGGGCACCGAGCGCCGCTCGATGATCATCAGCGACAAGGAGAAGCGCACCACCGCCGTGCACGAGGCGGGACACGCGCTCGTCGCCAAGGTCCTCCCCAACGCCGACCCGCTCCACAAGGTCACCATCATCCCCCGCGGCCGCGCCCTGGGCCTCACCCAGCAGCTGCCCGAGGAGGACCGGCTCAACATCAACCAGGAGTTCGCGCACAACCAGATCGCCATCCTCATGGGTGGCCGCGTCGCCGAGGAGATCACCTTCGGGCAGAAGACCACGGGTGCGGGCAACGACATCGAGCAGGCCACCAACATGGCCCGCGCCATGGTCTGCGAGTGGGGCATGAGCGAGCGCATGGGACCGCTCGCCTTCGGCAAGAAGGAGGGCGAGGTCTTCCTGGGCCGCGACATGGCCTCCACCCAGACCTACTCCGAGCAGACGGCGCGGGAGATCGACGCCGAGGTTCGCCGCATCGTCACCGAGCAGTACGAGCGGGCGAAGAAGATCCTGCTCGAGCGCCGGGAGGCGCTCGACAAGATCGCCGAGGCGCTGCTCGAGTACGAGACCCTCGACCTCGCCGACGTCGACGTGCTGCTCGCCGGCGGGACCATCAACCGGCCGCCGCCCCCGAAGTCGCCTCCTCCGCCCGCCGCCACCGGCGACAAGGAGAAGGTGAAGAAGGGCGGGCTCCTGGGAGGCCTGGGCGGGCTGCCCAAGGCCGAGCCGGGGAAGGCCTAGCCCGGGGAGGCCGGGTGGACACGCCGTCGATCCGGATCGGGGGGCGCGACTTCGCGCCCCCCGGCGCGTTCGTGGTCGGCGTGCTGAACGTCACGCCCGACTCGTTCTCCGACGGGGGGCGGTACCTCGACCCCGGCGCGGCGCTCGATCACGCGCTCCGGCTCGCCTCCGAGGGGGCCGACCTGGTCGACGTGGGCGGCGAGTCGACGCGCCCCGGGGCGCCCGAGGTCCCCGTCGAGGAGGAGCTGCGGCGGGTCGTCCCGGTGCTGGAGCGGCTCTCGGCCGCCCGCTTCCCGGTTCCCATCTCGGTCGACACCTCCCGTCCGGAGGTGGCCCGCGCGGCCCTCGACGCCGGGGCCGCGCTCGTGAACGACGTGCGCGGGCTCGCCGATCCGGAGCTCGCCCGGTTGGTGGCCCGGGCCGGCGTGCCCGTCGTGGTCATGCACATGCGGGGCACCCCCCGCGACATGCGCGAGCGGGCCACCTACGGCGACGTGGTGGCCGAGGTGCGGGACGAGCTGGCCGCGGCGCGGGACCGGGCCATCCGGGCCGGCGTCGCCGAGGACCGGATCGTCCTCGACCCGGGGCTCGGCTTCGCGAAGGACGCCGGCCAGAGCCTGGCCGTGCTGGCGCGGCTCCGCGAGTTCCTGCCGCTCGGCCGGCCGCTCCTCGTCGGCCCGTCGAGGAAGAGCTTCATCGGGGCCCTCACCGGGGCGGCCCCGGAGGAGCGTCTTCCCGGGACCCTCGCCGCGGTCACGGCGTCGGTGCTGGGCGGGGCGACCTTCGTCCGCGTCCACGACGTGGCGGCGGCCCGGCAGGCGGTCCGGGTGGCGGTGGCCCTTCGCGCCACTGGCGGATCCCGCGGGACCGCCTAGACTGTCGTCGGGGAGGACGCATGGCGAGCATTCCGGGGAACGGGAACGGGACGGGCGCGGAACGAAAGCTCTTCGGGACCGACGGCGTGCGCGGGGTGGCGAACGTGCACCCCATCACGGCCGAGGTGGCGCTGCAGCTCGGTCGGGCGCTGGCGTGGAAGGTCCGGTCCGGCAACCACCGCCACCGCATCGTCATCGGCAAGGACACGCGCCTCTCCGGCTACATGCTGGAGACCGCCATCGCCGCCGGCATCTGCTCCATGGGCGTGGACGTGCTGCTCTGCGGTCCGCTGCCCACGCCGGGGATCGCCTTCATCACCCAGTCGATGCGCGCCGACGCCGGCGTGGTGATCAGCGCGAGCCACAATCCCTACCAGGACAACGGCATCAAGTTCTTCGACCGGACCGGCTTCAAGCTCCCCGACGAGGACGAGCTCGAGATCGAGCGGCTGGTGCTGGGAGGGACGCACACCGCCGCCGACTTCCACGCGCTGCGCCCGACGGCGGAGCTCATCGGGAAGGCCAAGCGGATCGACGACGCCATCGGGCGGTACGTGGTCTTCCTCAAGTCGCTCTTCCCGCGCGACCTGACCCTCGACGGCCTGACCATCGTGGTCGACTGCGCGAACGGCGCGGCCTACCACACCGCCCCGGCCGTCTTCGAGGAGCTGGGCGCGCGGGTCATCCCGCTCTCGGTGGAGCCGGACGGCCGCAACATCAACGACGGCTGCGGCGCGCTGCACCCCGAGGCCATGGCGGCCAAGGTCCGCGAGGTGGGCGCCGACCTGGGCATCGCCCTCGACGGGGACGCCGACCGCGTCATCGTGGCCGACGAGAACGGGCAGGTCGTCGACGGCGACGCCATCATGGCCATCGTCGCGCGCGACCTGCTTCGCCGCGGCCGGCTCTCCCAGGAGACGGTGGTGGCCACCGTCATGAGCAACGTGGGGCTGGAGCGCTCCATGGCCGAGGTGGGGGGCGCGGTGGTGCGCACCAACGTCGGCGACCGCTACGTCGTCGAGGAGATGCGCCGCCGCGGGTACAACTTCGGCGGCGAGCAGTCCGGGCACCTGGTCTTCCTCGATCACGTCACCACCGGCGACGGGGTCTGCGCGGCGCTCAACCTCCTCGCGGTGACGAAGCGCACCGGCAAGAGGCTGTCCCGCCTGGCCGAGTGCTTCGTCCCGTCGCCGCAGGCCCAGATCAACGTGGCCGTCCGGGAGAAGCGGCCCCTCGAGGGGCTCGCGGGCGTGCGCCGGGCCATCGCCGACGCGGAGAAGGTCCTGGGCGACGCCGGGCGCGTGCTGGTCCGCTTCTCCGGCACCGAGAACAAGGCCCGCGTCCTGGTGGAGGGGCCGGACGCGGCCGCCATCCAGGGGCACGCCGAGCGGATCGCGGATGCGCTTCGCCGGGAGCTGGCCTAGATTCGCGCCATGCCCGGACCCCGCCTCGGCGTCAACGTCGACCACGTCGCCACCCTGCGGCAGGCGCGCCGCGCCGCCTACCCCGACCCGGTCGCGGCGGCCATGCTGGCCGAGCTGGGCGGCGCCGACCAGATCACCATCCACCTCCGCGAGGACCGGCGGCACATCCAGGACCGCGACCTGGAGGTGATGCGGAAGACCGTCACCACGCGCCTCAACCTCGAGATGGCGGCCACCCAGGAGATGGTGAAGATCGCCTACGAGCTCCGGCCCGACGAGGTCACGCTGGTCCCGGAGCGGCGCGAGGAACTCACCACCGAGGGCGGCCTCGACGTGGTCCGCGGGCGGGAGAACGTCGCCCGCGTGGTGAAGACCCTGCGCGACGCCGACGTGATGGTCTCGCTCTTCGTGGATCCCGATCCCGAGCAGGTGAAGGCGGCCGCCCGGGTGGAGGCCCACGCGGTCGAGATCCACACCGGCCGTTACTGCGACGCCCGGCTGGCCCCCGACCGGCGCCGCGAGCTGGCCCGGGTGGTGGACGCGGCCAAGGTGGGCGCCAAGCTCGGGCTGCAGGTCGCCGCCGGCCACGGCCTCCACTACGCGAACGTGCAGCCGGTGGTGGCCATCCGGGAGATCGAGGAGCTCAACATCGGGCACGCCATCGTGGCCCGCGCGGTGCTCGTGGGAATGGAGCGCGCCGTCCGCGAGATGAAGGAGCTCCTCTCGCGGGGCGCGCCGTGATCCTCGGTCTGGGCATCGACGTCGTCGAGGTCGCGCGCATCCGCCGGCTCGTCGGCGAGGGCGCCGACCCCGGGACGGCGAGCCGGTTCCTGGCGCGCTGCTTCACCGAGGGGGAGCGGCGCTTCTGCGACACCCGCCACGACCGGGCCACCCCCTACGCCGCCCGCTTCGCCGCCAAGGAGGCCGCGTCGAAGGCGCTCGGGGCTCCCGCCGGCATCCGCTGGACCGACGTGGAGGTCGAGCGGGAGGACGGCGCTCCCCGCCTGCGCCTCTCCGGCGTGGCCGCACGCGTGGCCGGGGAGCGTGGCGTCACCCGGGTTCACCTGTCGCTCACCCACGACGGGGGCGTCGCCGCGGCGGTCGTGGTCCTCGAGGGAGGTGGCGGATGAGGGTCGTCGGCGCGGAGGAGATGAGGACCATCGAGCGGATCGCCATCGAGGAGATGGGGATCCCGGCCGCGACCCTGATGGAGCGGGCCGGGCGCGCCGTCGCGGACGCCGCGGCGGAGCTGGCCGGGCAGGAAGGGCGCGTGGTCGTCGTCTGTGGCGCGGGGAACAACGGGGGCGACGGCTTCGTCGCCGCCCGGGTGCTCCGGAAGGCCGGCCGGGGCGTGCTGGCGGTGGCGCTCGCGACGCCGGGGAAGGGGAGTCCCGAGGCCACGGCCGCCTGGAGGCAGGCCGAGGACGCCGGGGTCCCCGTGGCCGGCCTGCAGGCGCTGCAGACCTTCCCGGTCCGCCCCGGCGACCTGGTGGTGGACGCGATGCTCGGGACCGGGCTCGACCGGCCCGCCGACGGCGTCTACGCGGCAGCCATCGAGGCCGTCGCCGCGCTGCGCGAGCAGGGGGCGCGGGTGCTCGCCGTGGACGTGCCTTCGGGGCTCTCCGCCGACACCGGGCGCCCGCTCGGCCCGACGGTGCGGGCCGACGCCACGGTGACCTTCGGCTTCGCC
>JBAVCR010000547.1:0-1863 GCA_049586815.1 Anaeromyxobacteraceae bacterium | reverse complement strand
GAACGAGCCCCGGCAAGGATGGCGGCGGCGAGGGGGTGCTCGCTGCCCCTCTCCAGGCCGGCGGCAAGGCGGAGTACGTCCGCCTCGGTGAGACCCGGCGCGGCCTCCACGCGCCCCAGCACCGGCCTGCCGGCGGTGAGGGTGCCGGTCTTGTCGAGGAGGATCACCTCCACCTTGCCGAAGGTCTCGAGCGCCTCGGCGCTCTTCACCAGGATCCCCGCCTGGGCGCCCCGGGCCGTGCCGACCATGATGGCCATGGGGGTGGCGAGGCCGAGCGCGCACGGGCAGGCGATGATGAGCACCGCGACGGCGTTCACGATCGCGTAGGCGAGGCGTGGCTCCGGCCCCCACAGCGCCCAGGCCGCGAAGGCGGCCACCGCCGCGGCCACCACGGCCGGTACGAACCATCCCGAGACCGCGTCGGCGAGGCGCTGCACCGGGGCGCGGCTGCGCTGCGCCTCGCCCACCATCCGCACGATCTGGGCGAGCATCGAGTCGGCGCCCACCCGGTCGGCGCGCACCACGAGCGTGCCGTTGCCGTTCACGGTCCCGCCGGTGACCGCGTCGTCCGTGACCTTCTCCACCGGGACCGGCTCCCCGGTGATCATCGACTCGTCCACCGCGGAGTGCCCCTCGACGACCGTGCCGTCGGCGGGGACCTTCTCGCCGGGCCGGACCCGCAGCCGCATGCCGGGCAGCACGTCTGCCACCGGGATCTCCACGTCGACGCCGTCGTCCCCGACGCGCAGCGCCGTCTTCGGCGCGAGCCCGAGCAGCGCCTTGATCGCGCCCGAGACGCGGCTGCGCGCGCGGAGCTCCAGGATCTGGCCGAGGAGCACGAGCACCACGATGACCGCGGCCGACTCGAAGTAGACCGGGACCGCCCCGCCGTGGCCGCGCAGCGCAGGCGGGAACCAGCTCGCCGGGAGGATCGTGGCGACGGCGCTCCACCCCCAGGCCACGCCGGTGCCGAGCCCGATGAGCGTGAACATGTTGAGGTGGCGGGTGCGGAGCGACAGCCAGGCCCGCTCGAAGAACGGCCAGCCTCCCCAGAGCACCACAGGCGCCGAGGCCACGAGCTGCATCCAGGCCAGCGGGCGCGCCCCGAAGAGGCGGAGCACCGGGTGGCCCGGCAGCATGTCGAACATCGAGAGCGAGAAGACGATGGCCGCCGGGACGAGGGAGAGCCAGAAACGGCGGGTCATGTTCTCGAGCTCGGGGTTCCGCTCGTCGGCGAGCGGCATGCCTCCGACGACGAGCGGCTCGAGCGCCATGCCGCAGATCGGGCAGGGCACGGGCTCCTTCTCCCGCACCTCGGGATCCATCGGGCAGACCCAGACCACCTCCGCCCCGGCGGGGGGCGGAGGAGCGCTCTCCATCCCCTTCGGGCCGCCCGTGAGGAAGGTCTCGGGGTCGGCGACGAACCGCTCCCGGCACTTCATGCTGCAGAAGTGGAACTCCTTCCCGTCGTGGGCCGCGCTTCCCCCTCGCGGCGCGAAGGGGTTCACGTCCATCCCGCAGACCGGGTCCTTCGCGAGAAAGGCCTCGGGATCGGCGGCGAACCGATCGCGGCAGCGCTCGCTGCAGAAGGCGTACTCGAACCGGCCGCGCAGGAAGGTCCCACCCGGCGGCGCCGACACGTCGACCTCCATCCCGCAGACGGGGTCGCGCGGTTGCGGCGGGATGGGAGGCTTTGCGGCGGGGGAGGGCGCGGGAGGCGAGGTCATCGGGGCGGATCCTTAACGGCTGCGCGGGGTGGCGTCCGGGCCCGGTGGGAGCCCGGGCCCGGCGGGGAGGTTCACCCGGGGCGGTTCACTCCGCGGGGAACAGGCCGAGCTGGGACCCCGGCCGCCGGAACGTGGG
>JBAVCR010000546.1:0-2453 GCA_049586815.1 Anaeromyxobacteraceae bacterium | reverse complement strand
GTGCAGGCCAACGTGAGCCAGGCCGTGAAGAACCAGGGGCGGCGCCACGCGGACAAGATCCTCGGGCGGCTCTGGCCGCTCACCGTCGAGGCCGACCGGCGGGGCGCGGAGCTCGTGGCCTGGCCGGAGGCCTCCTGGCCCTTCACGCTCGCCCCCGACCTCGCCTCGCTCCGCGCCGCCTCCCCCGACCTCGAGCCGCTCCACGGGGCCCACCTGCTCCTCGGGGCCGCCACCGTCCAGTGGATCCAGGGCCCGGAAGGGCGGCAGGCCCGGGTGGAGAACTCCGCCTTCCTCCTCGACCCCGATCTACGGGTGATGGACCGCTACGTGAAGCACCACCTCGTGCCGTTCGGGGAGTACGTCCCGCTCCGGGACTGGCTGCCGTTCCTGCGCTCGGTGGTCCCCGCCATGGCGCCCATCGCCGCCGGGGGAAGGCTCGTCCCCATGTCCTTCGAGGCGGGCGGGCGGCGCATCACCTTCGCCCCGATGATCTGCTTCGACGCCATCTTCCCGGAGGTGGCGCGGACCTTCGCGCTCCAGGATTCCGACCTCCTCGTGAACCCCACCAACGACGCCTGGTACGGCTACTCCTCGGGCCCCTACCAGTTCCTCGACATCGTGCGCATGCGGGCCATCGAGACCGGCCGGTCGGTGGCGCGGCCGGCCTACTCGGGCGTGAGCGCCCTCGTCTACCCGACCGGCGAGCTCGCCCCGGGCGCGCTCGAGGTCGGGCCGGTCGATCCCGACCTGGCGCCCGATCCCGACGAGCCGGCGCGGCTCCTCGTGGGCGAGCTGCCCGTCTTGCGGGGTCGGACTCCCTACACTAGAGTCGGCGACCTCTTCGCGTGGGCCTGTGTCGCCGCCACGGCGACGATGCTCGGAGCGGCGCTGCTCCGCCGCCCCGCACGGCGCGCCGCCCAGGAGAACTGAACGCCATGCCCTCCCCGACCGCCACGCGCCTCGACGAGATCGCCACCACGCTGGAGGCGCTCCGGGGGGCGCTTTGACGTCGAGCGCAAGCGCTCCCGGGCCGCCGAGATCTCCCGCCTCGCGGAGGACCCGGCCTTCTGGGGCGACAACCAGAAGGCCCAGGCGCTCCTGAAGGAGAAGGCGCAGCTCGAGGGGACGACCGGCGAGTTCGACCGCGCCGCCACCGCGCTCGCCGACGCGCGCGCCCTCGACGAGCTGGCCGAGGAGGCGGGCGACGAGTCCACCCGGGTCGAGGCGGCCGCCCACGCCGACGGGGTCGACCGCCAGGTGCAGGCGCTCCAGTTCCGGCGCATGCTCTCCGGCGCCCAGGACGGCGCCAACGCCATCGTCGAGGTGAAGAGCGGCGCCGGCGGCGTGGAGGCCATGGACTGGGCCGCCATGCTCTACCGGATGTACGTGCGCTACTGCGAGCGGAAGGGCTGGGACGTGGAGCCCGCCGACCTCGTGGCCGGCGAGGAGGCCGGCATCTCGAGCGCCTCCTTCATCGCCCGGGGCCCGTGGGCCTACGGGTACCTGAAGGCCGAGCGCGGCGTGCACCGGCTCGTGCGCATCAGCCCCTTCGACCAGAACGCCCGCCGCCAGACCAGCTTCGCCGCGGTCGACGTCACCCCGGAGATCGACGACGACATCGTCATCGACATCAAGGAGTCCGACGTCCGCATCGACACCTACCGCTCCTCCGGCGCCGGCGGCCAGAAGGTCAACAAGACCGACTCGGCGGTCCGCATGACCCACATCCCCACCGGCATCGTGGTGGCGGTGCAGAACGAGCGGAGCCAGCAGAAGAACCGGGGAGTGGCGTGGAAGATCCTCCGCTCCCGGCTCTACGAGCTCGAGGAGCGAAAGCGGCAGGAGCAGCGCGACGCCGTCGAGGCCCAGAAGAAGGACATCGACTTCGGATCGCAGATCCGCAGCTACGTCCTGCAGCCCTACCGGATGGTGAAGGACCTGCGCACCGGCGTGGAGACGGGCAAGGTGGACGACGTGCTCGACGGCGAGCTCGACGGGTTCATCCAGCCCTACCTGCTCGGCGTGCGCCGCACCGACCGGGTGGTCGACGACTAGGAAGGCTAGCTCGGCGCGTAGACGATGGGCAGGCGCGCCTGGAAGAAGCGCTCGATGGCGTCGATGGCCCAGCCCGGCAGGCCGATGAGCCGGACGCCGCAGCCGGCCGGCTGGCGGCCGGTGGTGGCCGACTTGGCGCGCAGGAAGGCCACCTCGCCCTCCAGGTCGAGCCGGCGACCGTCGGCGAGGCCGAGCCGCACCTGGACCCGTGTGCCCACCGGAGGGGGCATGGCGGTGGCGATGAAGACGCCGCCCGAGTCGATGCGCCGGGTGATGCCGACGAAGAAGTTGTGTTCCGAGACCAGGCTGACGCTCACCTCGACGCGGGCGTTCGCCGGGGGTGGCCGGCGGGGCTCCTCCACCAGCTCCTCGTCGATGAGCGACATGAGGTCGGGCGC
>JBAVCR010000545.1:0-11145 GCA_049586815.1 Anaeromyxobacteraceae bacterium | reverse complement strand
GGCCTCGTCGACGAGCTGCACGTCCCCCGACGGGCGCGGCAGGGAGAGCGACCCCTCCACCCCGACGGCCAGGGTGATGGTGTCGCCCAGGTAGGCCGATGTCGGGGCGTGGCGGGCCTGGGTCCAGGTCGCGTTCGGGGGTGGCGCCGAGGGGGCCACGTGGAACGTCCGCTCGTCGCTCGAGAGCGCCGTGAGGGTGCCCGATCCATTCCCGGTGAACGTGGCGGAGGCGTTGACCGACGTGATGGTCACGTCGCCCTCGGTGAACGGCACGGTGAAGGAGGCCGTCCGGAGGTTCCCGGCCAGGGCCTGCGAGGCGGGCGCCCCGGTCCACCAGAGCCAGAACGCCTGCGGGTCGGTTCCTCCGTAGGACCAGTTCACGCTGGCCGACCCGCCGCTCGTGGTTCCCGAGGTGAGCGAGGCGAGCCCCGGGACGACGACCGAGACCCTGGTGCTCGACACCAGGTAGCCGGTGGCGAGCTCGGCGTGGACCACCTCGACGAGGAGCGTGTCGCCGTAGGTGAACGGCAGCATCGAGGCCGAGAAGAACACGGGGCCGCTGAGCGGGACGGTGGTGACGTTGCCCGGGTTGGCCGCGGTCGACACCTTCAGGAAGACGTCCCCCGCCGGCAGCTGCATTCCTCCCGGACCGGTCACCGTGCCCGTGAGGACGGTGCCTGGCGCTGCGGGGGGTGCGCCCACGATCTTCGCCGTGGCGTCGAGGACCAGGGCGGGCCGGGCGTTCACGGTCACCGTCGCGGAAGCGGATGCGGAGGGGTCTGCGACCGAGGTCGCGGTCACCGCGTAGGTCCCCGGCGCGGTGGCCTGGAACGTGCCCGTCGCGGAGATCGTCGCGCCCGTCGCGGGAGTGACCGACCACGCGACCGCACCGGTCGAGCCGCCCGCCACCGTCGCGGAGAAGATGAGGGGCTGGCCGGTCCACAGCGTCGCCGTCGTCGGGGAGACGACCCCCATGGGAACGCGGGAGGCCAGGGGGGAAGCATCGAGCGCGATGGCGCCGAGCTGGCCCTGGTGGTTCCGTCCCCAGGCGTAGATCTCGCCTCCCGCTCCGCGGGCCAGGGAGTGCCACTCGCCGCCGCTCACCTCGACGATGCCGGTGAGGCCGGTCACCGCGACCGGGGAAACCTGGCTCGTGGTGGTCCCGTCACCGAGCTGGCCGAACTGGTTGTAGCCCCAGGAGCGGACCGTGCCGTCGGCGAGGATTGCCAGCGTGTGGTTGTTCCCGGTGGCGATCGCCTTCACGCCGGAGAGTCCGGGCACGGGCGCGGGGAGGGCGGAGGGTGAGCTGCCCCCGTTCCCGAGCTGGCCGGCCGCGTTGTGGCCCCAGGTCCAGACGGTGCCGTCGGACTTCAGGGCCACCGAGTGCCAGCTCCCGGCGGCGATGGCGACGACGCCGCTCAGTCCCTGGACGACCGCCGGGATGGAGCGGCCCGACAGGATGGCAGGGTCGACCCCCAGCTGTCCGTCGGTGTTCTCGCCCAGCGACCAGACGTGGCCCGTGGAGTCGAGCGCGAGGGTGTGGTGCTCGCCGGCGGAGACCGCGACGATGCCGGAGAGCCCGGGGATCTGGCGCACGTCGTAGAGCCCGGTGACCGGCCCGAGCTGGCCCCAGGCGTCGATGCCGAAGCCGAACACGGCGCCGTCGGAGCGGAGCGCGAGGCCGCCGTTGTAGCCGGCCGAGATGGCCTTCACGGTCGTGCCCGAGCCGAGCTGCGCGGTGTAGTCGATCGGGACGGGGTTGTCGATCGCGGCCTGGCCGATCACCGGGCCGTATCCCCAGACCCAGAGGCTCCCCACGCGATCGACGGCCATGCCGTACCAGTTCGCGGCGTCGAGGCTCCGGACGCCGGCGGTGATGCCGGTGATCGGGGACGGGATCGGCGAGATCACGCCGATGCCCACGCCGCTGCCGAGCTGCCCGCCGTTGTTCTGGCCCCAGGAGAAGGCGGGCCCGTCGGCTCCGGCGAAGAACGACGAGTCACCCCCGGCGGCGATGGTGGACGCCGCCTGCGCCGGCGCCGCGAAGGCCGGCGGCAGCGGCACGTCGGTGATGGTCGTCGCGGGCGAAGACGAGGTGTTCGGCCACCCGCCGGTCACGAAGAGCCGGGAGCCGTCGGTGGCCGTCCCGGCGTAGGAGACCGGGTTCGCGTAGAGGGGCGCACCCGCTCCGGCGACCCAGCTCGAGGGCGGCGCGGAGAACGTCCGGGTCGCGGGGTCGAGGATCTGGAGCACGCTCTGGGAGCTCCCTCCCACGACGAAGATGGCCCCGGTCGTGGAGGCGGCGCTCGGGCCCGTGGAGACGGCGACCGAAGGACCCGGCACGAGCGTGCCGGGAGCGGCGCCGGCGAGGATCTCCATCGTGGTCACCGGTCCCTGCGGCGAGACCGACTCGTAGCCGCCGATGGCGAGGAGCTCGCTCCCGGCGGCGCCGAGTGCGAAGGAGGTGCGCGAGTGGGCGAGGGTTCCGAGGAACGTCCAGGCCCCGGAGCCGACGTCGTAGACGTCCACCCGGTCGTGTGCGCCGGTCTCGGAGAAGCCGCCCAGCGCGTAGATGCGATTGCCGATGGCGGCCGCCCGGAAGTTGAAGCGCGCCACCGGCAAGGAGGCGATCGGGGTCCAGGTGTTGGCGGCCGGATCGTAGACCTCGGCGGAGGCCGTGTACCGCCCGGCCGCCGCCGCGCCGCCGAAGGCGTAGATCTTCCCGCCCACCGCGACGGCGCCGTGTCCGGCGCGGGGCTCGAGCATGGAGGCGACGAGGGTCGAGGTGCGGGCGACGGGATCGTAGCGCTCGACGGACGCGACCGGCGCGTTGCCGGTGGAGTTCCCGCCCACCGAGTAGACCGACCCGCCGAGGAGCACGGCGACGTGGTTCTGCCGGGCGCGGACCAGGCCACCCGCGGTCGTCTCGGTGACGAGGAACGTCCACCAGGCCTGCGGCGAAGGTGCCTTGTTGTTCACGACCAGCGAGGACGCGGGGAGGGCCGCGCCGGACAGCGCCATCCGGTTGTAGGCGTAGAGCCCCATCTGGACGGTCTGGCCCGCCGGGAAGAACCCCCCGTTGAAGGTCACGCTCCGGTCGGTGCCGGGCACCGTGGTCCAGACCCCGGCCACGCACTGGCCGTTCCCGCACCAGCCGTCGAAGGCGTAGTCGTCCGGGCTGCTGGCGCTCGTCCAGGTGACGGTGACGGGGTTGGCGGCGAGCAGCACCGCGTCCTGGGCGGGGGAGGTGATGACCGGGCGCTCGGGAACGACCGCCGTCGCGGTCGCCGTCTGGCTGCTGCCGGAGACCGTGACGGTGACGGCCTGTCCGGTCGCCGGCAGCACGTAGCCCGTCGTCTGGTACTGGCCGTTGCCGACGCGGGGGACGTCGACGACGGCCCCGCCCGCCCCGGTCACGGTGACGGTGGCGTCGTTGTAGGCGGCGAAGTCCCGGTTGACGGCGACGTTCACGAACCCGTCGTTCACGGCGCCGCTGATGCCGAAGGGAGAGGCCACGGCCGGCAAGGAGACCGCGATCGTCGCGGTGGCCGACACGCCCCCCGCGCGGGCGGTGACGACGAAGGTCCCGGCGGCCGTCGCTGCGAACGTGGCCGAGAGGGTGTCGACGGCTGGCGTGACGGAGACGCCCGCCGCGACGGGGAGGATCGACCAGGACACGACCGGCGAGGCGATGCCGGTCACCGCCGCGCCGAGGAGGAGGGTCTCCGTGGTGAGCATCCCGATGGTGTCCGGGCCGCCCGGGTTCACCCGGATGGTCGGAGCCGCGATGGTGACGGACGCGCTCCCGGTCGCCGCGGGGTCGACCGCCGACGTTGCCGTGACCGTGTAGGTGCCCGGGGCGCTCGCCACGAACGTGCCGAGCGGATCGATCGCCGCGCCGGCGGGGGACACGTTCCAGGTCACCGCCTGGCTGGTCGCATTGGTCACCGACGCCGTGAAGGTCGCGGCCTGTCCGATGAGAGGAATGCCGGCCGGAGGCGTGACCGTGACCGTGGCATTGCTCACCGACCAGGCGAGGGTGCTCGTTCCGCTCTCGAGGTAGCCGGCGTCGCCCGGGTAGGCGGCCCAGAACGAGTGGCCGCCCGGGGAAGGCGCGACGGGGAAGACGCCGCTGCACTCCTGAGCCCCCGTCGTGGCCTGGCAGGTGAAGGCCCTGGGCGCCCCGACCGTGTAGTCGCCGTCGTAGAGCTGCACGGCGCCCGTCGGAGACGGGGAGGCGATCGGAGCGGTGAGGCGGAAGCCGATGGAGATGGTCTGGCCGGGCGCCGACGGCGGGACGCCGTCGACGAGGATCCGGAGGCTGGTGGCGAGCTTCTGGCCGATGGAACCGGAGCTCGCCTTGAAGCGCGAGTCACCGCCGTAGTAGGCGACGAGCGTGGTCCCGGCGGGGAGCGAGGCGGTGAGCACCGCCTTGCCGGCCACGTCGAGGGGGCCGACGCCGACCATCGTCCCCCCGTTGGCGATGAACGTCACCTTGCCGGAGGGAACTCCGGTCGAGGCCGGGACGCCCACGACGGTCGCGGTGTAGGTGTTGCCCGCCGCGGTCAGCGCGGTCTGGGTGGCGACCGATGGGAGACCGAAGGTGGAGGTGGTGGCGTAGGTCTGCGTGCCACCGACCGAGCCGCCCCGCGGGGTACCGTGCGGCAGCACCGCCGGGACGAGCTTCGTGCCGATGGCGGCCATCTCCGCGAGCGAGACCCGGCCGCGGAGCGTGATCTGGGCCTTCTCCCCCGGGGCCAGCGAGACGGTCGCGTTGCTGGCGGCGCCCTCGCGGGTCTGCGGGTCGATGATGCTGTCCGCCCTCACGAAGGCGCCCTGGACGTAGCCGCCGTTGGCCACGAGGACGTTCCTCGGCTCGGCGACCAGCTGGCAGCCGATCGAGGCGGGCACGACGTAGAACTTGTTCACCATGAGGTGCAGCGGCTCCTGGGTCGGGCAACCGGCCGGATCGGAGCAGATGAACTGGACGCCGTAGGTCGTGGTGGTGTTGCTCGTGTTCGTGACCTCGTAGTTGAGGTCGGAGACCGGCGCGGTCGAGACGTTGGCGGTCGAGACGTTCGCCGTCGAGACGTTGGCGGTGGAGACGTTGGCGGTCGACACGTTGGCCGTCGAGACGTTGGCCGTGGAGACGTTGGCGGTCGAGACGTTCGCCGTGGAGATGTTGGCGGTCGTCACGTTGGCCGTCGATACGTTGGCGGTCGAGACGTTGGCCGTGGAGACATTGGCCGTGGAGACGTTGGCGGTGCAGACGTTGGCGGTCGAGACGTTCGCGGTGCTGATGTTCGCCGTGGACACGTTGGCGGTGGAGACGTTGGCGGTCGAGACGTTCGCCGTCGAGACGTTGGCGGTCGACACGTTCGCGAAGGTGATGGTCTCGTTCGTCCCCGCGCCGGTGGCGCTGCCGTCCGGCGGGACGAGCGACGGGCTCGAGCCCGGCGGGTTCAGGGTCACGAACCCGGAAAGGCCGCCCGGGACGTAGGCGCAGGTGAGGCCCGAGAGGCTGCACGGGGGCGCGACCGGGCCGGGGCGCACGATCTCGTTCACGTTGACGGTGATGGTGGTGCCCACCGAGGCCGAACGGACGAAGAGCGAGCGGGTGGCGCTGGAGTGGGGGAGGATCTCCACGTCGACGGCCGGGACGGAACCGTCCGCGGAGAAGGTGGCGCAGGACGTCGGTCCGGCCTGGCCCGCGGCGACGGCGCAGCCTGCCGGTGCGACCCCGGTGAAGCTGAAGCGGAACGCCTTGGGATAGGCGGTGTCGTTGCGCGCCACGACCACGAAGCTGCGGGTCTGGACGGGGCTGAGCGGCTTCACGTTCTGGGGCGAGTCGACGAGGAGCCCCTCGGTGATGCGCGCCGTGTAGATGTTCTGGTTGCGGGTGCCCTCGTTGGCCGGCGTCCCCGGGGTGCAGTAGGCGCGGGCGGTCGCGGCGGTGGCGCCGTCGAAGATGGTCCCGGCCTGTCCGGGGAGCTTCATCGGCGTGTAGTGGGTCCAGTCGCCGTCCGCCGGGGGACGCACGTCCTGGTTCGTGGTCCAAACGGCGTGGAACACCGGGGCCGGCGACGGCTCGGTGGCGAAGGCCCAGCCCGAGGACTTGCGCACGAAGGCCGGGCCCTGGACGTCGATGTAGTCGCCGATGAACGGCACCGTGCCGTTCTTGAACATCGGCAGGTTGGGCGGGTTCACGTCGAACTGCTGGAGCCGCAGGAAGGAGTCCTGCGTCGTGATGGGGAGCCCGTCGGCCCGGGAAGTCACCGTGGCCGTCGCCGAGTCGGTTCCCACGAGCCTGGGGACCTTGAAGTTGGGCGGCTCGTCACCGCGCTCGCCGAAGCGGTACTTCGAGATCTGGACCGACGAGAAGACCGGGTCCTTTCCCGGGGGCGAGGTGCCCACACGGACCTCGACGGTGTGCCGGACGTTCGTCACCTTCGCGTCGTCGATCTCGTCGTTCGTCGCCGCGAACAGGTTCGGGGGCGGCTCGGGATCGCCGCCGCCGGTCCTCGGATCCCAGGGAGTGATGGGAATCCGCTCGGTCCGGTAGAAGCTTCCGGTCATCGGGTCCGGCTCGAACGGCGAGTTGGGCTCGAAGGTGTTCGCCGTGTGGGTGAGGCGGGAGTCGTAGTAGACCACCACGAGCTTGCCCTGGGAGAAGGTGAGGCTGGGCATGAACTGGTGGCCTCGGGTAAAGGTGCGCCACCCCGAGGTCACGCCGTCGCTCCAGGGCTCGTTGATGGCGTGCTCGTCGACCTGCATCGGAACCGACCACCCGTTGCACGGGTCGCCCGACTCGAGGCCGTTCGCCGGCGGGGGGAGCACCGGGGCGGTGGCGACGACGACGCGCGAGTCCCCGAAGGGTGGCATGCGCTGCGGCCAGGCCACGTGGACCCAGCCGTTGTAGCCGCTCTTGTCCACCGACACGGCGATGCTCGGGAAGGCGTGGGTGCGGAACTTCCTGGTCGTGGAGCCCTGCTCGAAGGGGGTGAACTCGGCGATGACGCGGGGCTTCGTGAAGAGGAAGCCGCGGAACGAGCGGGCCACGACGATGGCGTCCTTCTGCGTCGGCACCGCCGGGGCGGCCGGGTAGGCCATCCGCCGCCAGGCCACGTAGACGAAGCCGGTGAAGGGGTCGATGGCGATGGTGGGCGCCTGGTTCAGGCTGGTGGTCGCGTCGTTCAGCTTGATGGCCGCGGTCCAGGTCTTTCCGCAGTCGCGCGACGACGAGAACATGACGTCGCTCGTCACCTCGCCCGGTGCGAACTTGACCCACGACATGTAGATGGCGCCGCCCGGGAAGGCGCGGGTGGTGATGGTTCCGTCCGGATTCGTCGTGGTGACCTTGCACATCTGTGCGAGGAGGCGGGGCTTGTCGACGGCGATCCAGGGCTTGTCGAGGAAGACCTGGCCGTCGGAGGAGGCGACCACCACCTGGTCGACGAAGCGGATCGGGTCGGTGGGATTGGCCTTGGTCGGGTCGGCCGGGTCGGTGCGGGTGGGGTCGCCGTTCTCCTTGTTGTTGAGGTCGATGAAGCGGGAGAGGAAGACCTTGCCCCAGCTGGTGCCGCGCTTGAAGGCGATGCCGCTGAAGTAGAGCATCCCGTCGGTGCCGGCGCGCACCACCGGATCGGCGGCGGAGGTGCAACGGTCGGACGGCGCCGTGGAGCCCTTCACGCAGTTGCGCAGCGGCGAGCTCGGGCCCTGCGACGGCAGGGGCGAGCTGTCCTGCGGGAAGCCGGGCATGAGCACGCTCTGCCATGTCTGGCCGCCGTTCATCGACTTGAAGACGCCGAGCCAGGCGTCCCCGGGCATCTTCATCGGGTCGTTGGGCCCGAACGGATACGGGACGTCCACGGAGCGGTAGTCGTTCGCGCCCGCGAGGAGGTGCTGCGGGTTGGCCGACGACACCGCCAGTGAGGGCTCGTTCTGGCGCTGGAGGAAGGGATCGCCGCCGGGCCACTGGGTGCCCGTGACCATGTTCACGTTCTCCCCGGGAACCTGTGCGCGCACCGTGGTCGGGACGACCGCGAGCGACAGGAGGGCCAGGGCTGCGAGCGTCTTGCGAGTGGACGAGGCGGCGGTCATGTGGACTTCCCCCAGGTGGTTCGACGGTCGCCGAGGCGACGCCGCGAAACCGGTGTTGACCCGACAGCACCGGACGGGGGACATGACGGCCCGGACGCACGATTCGGCGATCGGGGTCAAAACTTTTCGCGAAGGAATTGCGCTACCCAGGAATGGGGGGCCGCGAATCCAGGGCGAAAAGTAATAGATTCTTGACGCCCGTCAGGTAACGCGCCCGACCCAAGAGGGACGGCCCGCAAATACTCATTGATTGTCGGGCGTCAACGGGCGCCGGCGCGGAGGCGTGCGTCGGCCACGAGCGTCCCCTCCTCGCCCTTCTGCGTGGCGAGGAAGGCCCGGAAGGAGTCGGCCGAGGAGGGGTTCCGGAGCTGCTCCTTGGCGCGCCCGAGGTGGTAGAGCACGGCCGGGTAGAGCCGCCAGGTGGGAACGATGTCGAGGAAGACGTCGGTCGCCTCGCCGCGGCGCGCCTCCGCCTTCTCGAGCTCGTCGACGGCCTGCGCCGGCGCCCCGGCCTCCAGGTAGGCGCGCCCGAGCGCCAGGTGGAGGAGCCACCCGTCGACCTGCTGCGCCGCCCCCCTGAAGTGCTGGATCGCCTCCGGGCCGGCCTTGCGGCGGAGCGCCGTCACGCCGCGCACGAGCCCGGCGTACATCCTCGCGTCGGCGGAGAGGCGCCGGTCGAGGTCGTCGGCGAGGGCGAGCGCGCGCTTCTCCTGTCCGGCCTCGGCGAGCACCCGGGCCGCACCGAGGGTCACGATGTCGCCCTGGCTCGCCGTGAGGGCGCGCTCGGCCGCGGCCACCGCCCTCGGGGCCTTCCCGAGCGCGAGCTCCACCTCGCCGAGCATGACGAGCTTGCGCGCGGCCGCGTCCTTGTCGCCACGCTCGAGGTCGGACCTGATCGCCGGCTCGAGGATGGCCCGCGCCTCGGTGAGGCGCCCCTCCGCGACCGCCAGGTCGGCGAGCCCCTCGTCGGCGGTCGACGCCCCCTCTGCGCTCACCGCGCGCAACGTCGCCCAGGTGGCGAGCGCGTCGTCCCGCCTCCCGGCAGCCTGCTGCGCGAGCGCGAGTCCCGTGTAGCCCGACAGGAAGCCGGGCTGCAGCTCGATCACCTTCCGCTGCTCGGCGATGGCCTCGTCGAACTTCCCGCCGTACAGGGCGAAGAGGCCGACGTTGTTCCGCTGCGGGACGTTGCGCGGGTAGATGGCGATGGCGTGCCTGGCCTCGTCGAGGGCCGGGCCGAACTGCCGCTTCAGCTGGTAGGCGACGGCGAGGTTCGCGAAGCCGGAGCTGTCGGCCGGGTACTGCTTCACGAGGGCCTGCAGGGCTTCGATGGCCTTGTCGGTGTCGCGCACCTGGGTGTAGTAGGCGCCGCGGGTGCGGAACTTCTCCCGCTCGCTCATCCGGTCGAAGCGGGCCATCGCGTCCTCGTAGTGCTTGGCCGAGGCGGTGTGGCGTCCGCGGTTGCCCTCGATGTTGGCGAGGCCCACGAGCGCCCGTCCCATCCCCGGGTCGAGCCGGACGGCCTCGAGGTAGTGCTTGCGGGCGGCGTCGTACTCGCCCCCCTGCTCGGCGGCCCGGCCGAGGCCGTAGGCGTGCGCGGCCTCGAGCGAGGCGGCGCTGTAGGTCTCGGCCTCCTTCAGCTGCGCGGCCTCGGGCGTGGTGTCGCCGAGCGCCGTCCGGACGCCGGCGGCCAGCTTGGTGGCCGCGCCGAGCACCGCGTCCTTGCCCGCCACCTCCTCGGTCCGCTCGGAGATGGCCTTGCCGGTGAACCCGTCGATGGCGCGGGCCCGCACCGTGTACCCCTTGGCGGACTTCTCGGTCTCGCCCAGGACCACCACGTGGATGCCCTCGCGCTGCGCGATGAGGCGGGCCCGCTGCTCTCCCAGGCCGGAGCCGTCGAGCTTGAGCCTGTCGGCCATGCCCTGCGCCGACTTCCGGTTGTAGGTCGAGATGAAGGGCGCGCCCTCGAGGGCGATGCCGATGGCCGGCTCGAGGGTTCCGTCGAAGACCTCCTCGCCGGTCCTGTTCTGGAAGTCGGCGACGAGGACCGTCCGCGGCGCCCCCTTCGCGATCGTCTGCGGCCAGAGCTTCCAGGCGGCCACGCCCCCCACGCCGAGCACGGTGAGGACGCCGCCCAGGGCGAGCACGAGGGTCATCTGCCCCTTGCGCGTCCCCTTCTTGGCCAGGTCGCGCTCGACGGCGAGGAGCTCCTCCTGCACGGCCCGGGCGCTCGCCGGGCGCCTTGCCGGATCCTTGGCGATGCAGCGCTCGACGAGCTTGCGAAGGCGCGGCGGCACGTGCGGCGCGTCGAGCCGGGGCTCCGGGCCCGGGTCGAGCACGGTGCTGCGGTCGGCGCGCACCTCGTAGGGGCGCCGCTTGGCGAGCATCTCGAAGAGCGTCACGCCGAGCGCGAAGACGTCGGTGCGGCCGTCCTGGGCCTCGCCCTTCCACTGCTCCGGGGCCATGTACGCCGGCGTGCCGGAGAGCCCGGTGGGCTGGCCGAAGAAGTGGGCGAGCCCCAGGTCCATCACCTTCACGCCGCCCGACTCGGTGAGGAAGACGTTGCCCGGCTTGAGGTCGCGGTGGAGGAGCCCCGCGCCGTGGGCATGGGCGAGCGCGCGGGACACCTGGATCCCCACGTGCACGGCCTCGTTCACCGGCATGGCGCCGCGGGAGATGCGGCCGGCCAGGGTCTCGCCGCGCAGGAGCTCGAGGACGAGGTAGGGACCCACGTCCCCCTGGCCGTAGTCGAAGATGGAGACGATGTTCTCGTGCTGCAGGCGCGCCGCCGACTCGGCCTCCTGCAGCAGCATGGTGTCGAGCTGGCGGGAGCGCACGCCCGGCCGGACCGCCTTGAAGGCCACCGATCGGTTGAGGTCGCGATCCCGGGCCTCGAAGACCACGCCGAACCCGCCGCGCCCGATCTCCTTCACCATCTCGAAGCGCCCCACCACCACGCCCACGGCGAGCTCCTTCGCCTGGCCGGTCGGGCGCGCCGCGGGAGCCGGGGTCCGCGCGCCGGCGTCCCCGCCCGTGCCGCGCGCCAGC
>JBAVCR010000544.1:0-2634 GCA_049586815.1 Anaeromyxobacteraceae bacterium | reverse complement strand
GCATCGTTCCGCTCGCTCGTCGCAGCCGCGGCGCTGGTAGCCGCCGCACCCGCCCTCGCCCAGCAGTCGACCCCGGCCCCCGCCGGGACCGCCACCACGGCGACCCCCGCTCCCCAGGAGGAGAAGTGGGGGCGCGAGCTGAATGGCCACTTCTTCCTGCCCTCGCACATCATCGAGGACCCGTTCTCCTACACCGCCTTCGCGATGTTCTTCGGCCTGGGGTCGGGCAACGCGCTCGGACCGGACTTCCAGACCGAGCCCCCGTTCGTCCTGCCCGGCGAGCGGTGGTACGGCTACACCGGGCTCGGGATCGGGATGCTCATGAACGTCAGGATCCTCGAGTACCTCTCCGCCCGCGCGCTGCTCAACACCAGCGCCTACCTCGGCACGGGACGGGGCGCGGCCCTCACGGTCGGCACCTCGGCGCGCATCACCGGTGCCGTCGGCGTGAAGGGCAGCCTGCCGGTGGGGGAGAACTGGCGCTTCTCGGCCACGGTCGACGCGGCCTACGGCCCGGTCTACTCGCTCCTCCTCGCGAACGGGATCTCGAACGCCCTCAACAACTGCCGGCTGAACCCGTCGCAGTGCTCCTTCGACATCGGCTCGGGGTTCCAGACCATCGAGACGCTGACCTGGATCGCCGGCCTGGCCGGGTCGTGGGCTCCCATGCCCTACCTGGGCTTCACCGGGAACTTCCAGTTCATCGCCCCGACCAAGACCGGCGACGCCTCCATCGCCCAGAACGGGCTCACCTTCGCCGGGTCGGGCGAGTTCGACTTCCTGCCCCTCGTGAAGTGGTTGCCCCTCGGCGTGAACGTGGCGTACCAGATCACCACCGGGATCGGCGGCAACAAGGTCCCGACCGCGCAGGAGACCGGCTTCGGCTTCTACTACACCGGCCGCAAGGACCTCGCGCTCGGCCTCGAGCTCGACTGGAAGTGGAGCACGCTGGAGACCCAGCAGACCTCGACCGCCACGCTCGCCTGGGTGAACTTCCGCTACTACTGGAACTGACCGGCTCCCGTGCCGAAGACGCTCATCGAGCCGTTCCGCATCAAGTCGATCGAGCCCATCCGCATGACCACCCGCGCCGAGCGGGAGGGGATGCTCGAGGCGGCGAGGCTCAACGTCTTCCAGCTCCGCGCCGAGGACGTGCTCCTCGACTGGCTCACCGACTCGGGCACCGGCGCCATGAGCACGCGGCAGTGGTCGGCCATCATGCTGGGCGACGAGAGCTACGCCGGCGCCCGCAGCTACTACCGGCTCGAGGCGGTGGTGCGGGACCTCACCGGCTACGCCCACTTCGTCCCCACCCACCAGGGACGGGCCGCCGAGCGCATCCTCTTCGGCACCGTCTGCCGCAAGGGGCACGTCGTCCCGAGCAACTGCCACTTCGACACCACCCGCGCGCTCCTGGAGTGGAACGGGGCGGAGGCGCGCGACCTGGTGATCGCGGAGGGGCTCGAGCCGGCCACCATCCACCCCTTCAAGGGAAACGTCGACCTCGACCGGGTGGAGGATCTCCTGCGCCGCGAGGGCGACCGCGTCCCCTTCGGCATGATCACGGTGACGAACAACACCGGCGGGGGCCAGCCGGTGTCCATGGCCAACCTCCGGGCCTACGCCGACCTGCTCCACCGCCACGGCAAGAAGCTCCTCCTCGACGCCTGCCGCTTCGCCGAGAACGCCATGTTCGTGAAGCTGCGCGAGCCCGGCTGGGAGGACGTGCCGGTGAAGCGCATCGCGCAGGAGATGTTCGCGCTGGCCGACGGCTGCACCATGAGCGCCAAGAAGGACGGCATGGTGAACATCGGCGGCTTCCTCGCGCTGCGGAGCGACGAGTGGCTCGAGGCGGTGACGAACGACCTCATCCTCACCGAGGGCTTCCCCACCTACGGCGGCCTGGCCGGGCGCGATCTCGAGGCCATGGCGGTGGGGCTCGAGGAGGTCGTGGACGAGCAGTACCTCCGCTACCGGCTGCGCACCGCCGAGTACCTGGGGGAGAAGCTCGAGCAGGCCGGCGTGGGGTTCGTGCGCCCCACCGGCGGCCACGCCGTCTACATCGACGCCCGCACCGTGCTGCCCGACATGCCGGTGGAGAAGTACCCGGCCTGGGCGCTCGCCAACGCCCTCTACCTCGAGGGCGGGATCCGGGGCGTGGAGATCGGCTCGGTGATGTTCGGCAGGCGGCGCGACGACGGCGAGGAGACCTTCCACGCCATGGAGCTCGTGCGCCTCGCCTTCCCCCGGCGCATGTACACCCAGAGCCACTTCGACTACGCCGCCGAGGTCATCGCCGACGTGAAGGCGAAGGCCGGGACGGTGCGCGGGGTGCGCATCGTGAAGCAGGCCCGCTACCTCCGCCACTTCACCTGCGCCTGCGAATGGGCCTGACCGCCGTCGCCGGGATCGCCCTCGAGGATCACGCTCCGGAGGACGCGACCGGCCTGCCGCTCCTCCTCGTGCACGGCGCGGGCGGGACCCGGCTGCACTGGCCCGGGGCGCTGCGCCGCCTCCCCGGCCGCCGGGTGATCGCCGTCGACCTGCCCGGGCACGGGGAGTCCGCTCCGCCCGCGGAGCGCACCATCGGCGGGATGGCGCTCCGCCTCGCCGGCGTGCTCGACGCGCTCGACA
>JBAVCR010000543.1:0-2455 GCA_049586815.1 Anaeromyxobacteraceae bacterium | reverse complement strand
GGCCGGAGGAGCCGACGGGGCAGTCGACGGCGCGGCAGAGGGAGGCGCCGGTTCGGCGGCGACCGGCTGCGGTGCGGCAGTCGGGGGCGGCGCGGTGGTGGCGGACGCCGACGCGGGGGGCGGGGGCGTCCCTGCGCCGCGGTCCCCGCGGAGGAACCAGTACCCCGCCATGGCGAGGACGAGGACCACGACGGCGGCGACCACGAGCCCCGTCGAGGCACTGCGGCGCGGCGGAGGGGACGGATAGCGGGTGGCGGGTGCGGTCCGCGCCGGCGCGCGCGGCGCCGGGGGCGGAGCGGGAACGGCCAGTTCCGGGATCGTCCCCTCGATCTCGTCGGCGAGGCCGGCGAAGGGATCGTCGTCGGCCGCGGATGGAGCGGGAGGAGGAGGCGGGGGGGGCGGCGGAGCCGACTTCACCGGCTCGGGCGTCGGCGTGAACTCGGACGGCGGCGGTGCGGGGCGCGGCGGGAGCTTCACGCCCGCGGCGCCGGCGACCTCGGCCATGGGCGTGCTGAGGGGATGGATCCCGGTGACGCCGTTCCCCCGGCTCGGGGCGGGCGCGGGGGCCGGCTCCCGGACGACGACCGGGGCGGGGGGCGGCGTCTGCGCCTGGGGGAGAGGCGACGCCGGAGCGTTCGGGCCGGGCGCTGCAGGCTGAGGAACTCCCAGGGGAATGGCGCCGGTCGGCTCGGGCGCCCTGCCCGGGGCGGGCGCGGAGGGGCGTACCACGATCACCTGGTCGCACGACTTGCACTTCATCTTGAAGGCGCGGCCCGACAGCTCGTCGGAGACGGTGTATGCGCGGCCGCAGCTCTGGCAGGTGAAACGCACGGGGTTCCTCCAACCACGGCATCCTATTGGGTATCGCCCGGCCACGCGAATTCCCGATTCCCCACCCACCCCGTCACACCTTGTGCTACCGTGTGCCCCATTGGGTTGACCAGTCGGTGGTATCGCGACTGGCCAGAGGGGCCCATGAAACGAGACCTCTTCCAGCGCGCCGCACTCGTCGCGGCATCGATCTTTCTCCACGTGACGGCGTGCGCGGCGCCCGGGCTCGCCCTCGCTGCGCCCGGGTCGCCATCCCAGGCCGGGGAGTGGGCGCTCCTCGACTCCCCTCCCGCCCCTCCGGGGGATCTCCGGGTCGAGGCCTCGGGCGAGACCGCGGCCTGGGTGAAGTGGAACCCTTCCGACGACGACGAGGCGGTGGTGGCCTACGAGGTCTCCCGTGGCGGGACCACCGTCGTGCGGACCCGCGCCCTCTCCGTCACCGATTCGAGCCTCGCCCCGGCGACGCGCCACTGCTACACGGTGCGCGCCGTCGACGCCGCTGGCCGCACCTCGCGCTTCACGCCCTCGGCCTGCGTGACCACGCCCGACCTCACGCCCCCCGCCGTTCCCGATGCGCCCTCGATCGTGCTCGACACGCCGACCTCGATCACCGCCCGCTGGGGTGCGGTGACCGACAACGTCGGCGTGGCCGGCTACGAGCTCGTCCGCGGTGGGCGGCTGCTCGCGCAGGCGAACGCGCTCTCCGGCGCCGACGCGGGGCTCCGCCCGGCGCAGACCTACTGCTACACGGTCCGGGCCTTCGACCGGGCGGGGAACCACTCGGCGGCCTCGCCGGCCACCTGTGTCACGCCGCCCGACGTCACGCCGCCCTCCACGCCGCAGCCCGTAGCGACCGGCGGCCCGCGCGTGCTCCTCCTCGACTGGCCGGCCTCCACCGACGACGTGGGCGTGGCCGGCTACGAGGTGATGCGGGGCGGCGAGGTCGTCGCGACCTCGCGCGCGCCGTCGGCGGTCCGCACCGAGATGGCGGCCGGTTCCCACTGCTTCTCGGTCCGCGCCTTCGACGCCGCCGGCAACCGCTCGCCCGCGGTGGAGGCGTGCGGCGTCGTCCCCGACACCACGCCCCCCACGACCCCTTCGACCGTGGAGGCCGCCGCGCCGGGCGAGACCGCCGTGTCGCTGCGCTGGGCTCTCTCGACGGACGACGTGGGCGTCACCGGGTACGAGGTGAGCCGCGACGGCAAGGTGGTGGCCTCCGCCGCCGCGCTCGCGGTGGAGGAGCAGGGGCTCCGCCCCGCCACCGCCTACTGCTACACGGTCCGCGCCGTCGACGCCGCCGGCAACCGCTCCGATCCGTCGGCCCCCACCTGCGTCATGACGCCGGATCTCACGCCGCCGACCGTCCCGACCCTCGTCAGCGCGACACCGCTCTCCGATCGCTCGCTGCGCATCGCCTGGCTCGCCTCCACCGACAACGTCGCGGTGGCCGGCTACGAGCTCCTGCGCGACGGCGCGGTGATCGGCCGCTCCACGGACGCGGCCTCGGAGGTGAAGGGGCTCGCGCCGGGGCGGGAGTACTGCCTCGAGGTCCGCGCCTTCGACGCTGCGGGACTGCGTTCGCCGAACTCCTCGCAGGCCTGCGCGCGCACGCCCGACCTCACCC
>JBAVCR010000542.1:0-12125 GCA_049586815.1 Anaeromyxobacteraceae bacterium | reverse complement strand
CCGCGAGCACATCCTGCTCGCCCGGCAGGTGGGCGTGCCCTACATCGTGGTCTACCTGAACAAGGTGGACATGGTGGACGACAAGGAGCTGCTCGAGCTCGTCGAGCTCGAGGTCCGCGAGCTGCTCTCCAAGTACAACTTCCCCGGCGACAAGACCCCCATCGTCCGCGGGTCGGCGCTCAAGGCGCTCGAGGGCGACAAGGGTGACCTGGGCGAGCCGTCCATCGGCCGCCTCATGGAGGCCATCGACAGCTACATCCCGACCCCGGCCCGCGCCAAGGACAAGCCGTTCCTGATGCCGGTCGAGGACGTGTTCTCCATCTCCGGCCGCGGCACCGTGGCCACCGGCCGCGTCGAGCGTGGCATCGTCAAGGTCGGCGAGGAGATCGAGGTCGTCGGGCTCAAGCCCACCGCGAAGACCGTGGTGACCGGCGTCGAGATGTTCCGCAAGCTGCTCGACCAGGGCGAGGCGGGCGACAACATCGGCGCGCTGCTCCGCGGCCTGAAGCGCGAGGAGATCGAGCGCGGACAGGTGCTCGCGAAGCCCGGCTCGATCACCCCGCACACCAAGTTCAAGGCCGAGGTCTACGTCCTGACCAAGGAGGAGGGTGGCCGTCACACCCCGTTCTTCAACGGCTACCGTCCCCAGTTCTACGTCCGCACCACCGACGTGACCGGCTCGATCCAGCTCCCCGCGGGCGTCGAGATGGTGATGCCGGGCGACAACATCGGGATGGACGTGGAACTCATCACGCCCATCGCGATGGAGAAGGAGCTGCGGTTCGCCATCCGCGAGGGTGGCCGCACCGTGGGTTCCGGCGTCGTCGCGGAAGTGATCCAGTAAGGCGAAGGAAGAGGCAGCCCCGGCGAACGGCGGCGCAGTCGGGCCGCGCCGCGCCGGGGCCAGAAGCAGAGGCGTGAAGATGGCTATGCAGAAGATCCGAATCCGGCTCAAGGCCTACGACTACAAGCTTCTCGACCAGTCGGCCGGGGAGATCGTGGAGACGGCGAAGCGCACCGGCGCGAAGGTCGCCGGCCCGATCCCGCTCCCCACCCGGATCAACAAGTTCACCGTCCTCCGCAGCCCGCACGTCGACAAGAAGTCGCGTGAGCAGTTCGAGATCCGCACGCACAAGCGGCTTCTCGAGATCCAGGAGCCGACGTCGCAGACCCTGGACGCGCTCATGAAGCTGGATCTGTCGGCGGGCGTGGACGTGGAGATCAAGTAGGCGAGGACGCCATGGCAAAGTTCGACGTCTATAGCCTGGACAAGAAGAAGGTCGGCGAGATCGACCTCAAGGACGAGGTCTTCGCCGGTCCGGTGAACGAGCACCTCTTCTGGGAGGTCGTGAAGGCGAAGCTGGCCTCGGATCGTTCGGGCACGCACGCGGTCAAGAACCGCTCGCTCGTGTCCGGTGGCGGCAAGAAGCCCTGGAAGCAGAAGGGCACCGGCCGCGCCCGGCAGGGGTCCACCCGCGCCAGCCAGTTCGTGGGCGGCGGCAAGGCCATGGGGCCGAAGCCGCGCGACTACTCCTACGACGTGCCGCGCAAGGTGCGGAAGCTCGCGCTGCGCTCGGCGCTGGCCCTGCGGAACTCCGAGCAGAAGATCCTCATCGTCGATCGCTGGGCCCCGGAGGCGCCGAAGACGGGCGCCGCCGCCCAGGTCCTCGAGAAGCTCGGCGTGAAGAAGGCGCTGGTGGTCGACGGGGCGGAGAACGCCGCGCTGCAGAGGTCGATCCGGAACCTCTCCGGCTCCGACTTCCTCGCCACCCAGGGGCTCAACGTGTACGACATCCTCGGGCACGAGTACCTGGTGCTCACCGCCGACTCGGCCAAGAGGGTGGAGGAGGCGCTGTCGTGAATCTCACCGTCCAGGACGTGATCGTCCGCCCCATCATCAGCGAGAAGGCGGAGCGCGGTCGCGAGACCGAGCGGCAGTACGCCTTCCAGGTGCACCGCGACGCCACCAAGATCCAGGTGAAGGGGGCCGTGGAGAAGCTCTTCTCGGTCAAGGTCACCGGGGTGCGCACCGCGATCGCCCGGGGCAAGAACAAGCGCGTCGGCCGCCAGATCGGCCGTCGTCCCAACTGGAAGAAGGCCATCGTCACCCTGAAGGACGGCGACACCATCGCCCTCTTCGAGGGGAAGTAGGCGAGGAGCGAGCATGGGCGTCAAGAGCTACAAGCCGACCAGCGCGGCCCGCCGTCACATGACGGTGGCGGACTTCGCCGAGATCACCAAGCGGCGTCCCGAGAAGAAGCTGACCCGCTCGAAGAAGCGGACCGGCGGGCGCAACGCGCACGGGCACATCACCACGCGGCACATCGGCGGCGGTCACAAGCAGCGCTACCGCATCATCGACTGGCGTCGCGACAAGGACGGGGTGCCGGCCAAGGTGGCGGCGATCGAGTACGATCCCAACCGCACCGCCCGCATCGCGCTGCTCCACTACAAGGACGGCGAGAAGCGCTACATCCTGGCGCCGCTCGGCGTCTCGGTGGGTGACGTGCTCGTCTCCGGCGACGCGGTCGACATCCGCCCGGGCAACACGCTCCCCATCCGCGGGATGCCGCTCGGCACCTCGATCCACGGGCTGGAGCTCCAGCCGGGCTCGGGAGCCAAGCTCATCCGCACCGCCGGGTCCTTCGGCTCGGTGATGGCGAAGGAGGGCGAGTACGCCCAGATCCGCATGCCCTCCGGCGAGATCCGCCGGGTCCTGCAGGTGGTGCGGGCCACCGTCGGGCAGCTCTCCAACATCGAGAACGCCTCCATCCGCGTCGGCAAGGCGGGCAAGACCCGCTGGAGGGGCGTGCGCCCCACCGTCCGCGGCCTGGCGATGAACCCGGTCGATCACCCGCACGGCGGCGGCGAGGGCAAGTCCGGGCAGGGAAACCCGCACCCGGTCTCCCCCTGGGGCCAGAAGACCAAGGGCCTCAAGACCCGCAACAACCGCCGCACCGACAAGTACATCGTATCGCCCCGCAAGCGGGGCGTGCGCAGCCAGGCAACGTAGCGGCGAGGACCGAGACACATGGCGCGTTCGATCAAGAAGGGCCCGTTCGCCGACAAGCACCTCCTCAAGAAGGTGGAGGACGCGAACAAGGGCAGCAAGAAGTCGGTCATCAAGACCTGGTCCCGGCGGAGCACCATCATGCCGGACTTCGTGGGCCACACGTTCGCCGTGCACAACGGCCGCAAGTTCGTGCCGGTGTTCGTGCAGGAGAACATGGTCGGGCACAAGCTCGGCGAGTTCGCCCCGACCCGCACGTTCCACGGGCACACCGGCGAGAAGAAGGCGGTCGCGGCAACCTCCGCCCCGCCCCCGAAGAAGTAGAGGACGGACATGGCCGATACCGAGAAGAAGACCACGAAGACCCCGGCCCCCGGCCGCAAGGTCAAGGTCACCCGCAAGGAGCGGCGCGTTCGCGCCGAGGCGCGTCGCCCGAAGCCCGGGCCGCACGCCTCGCTGAGCGCGCTCCGCGTCACCCCCCGCAAGGTCCGCCTGGTGGCCGACCACGTGCGCGGGATGCCGGTGGGCGCCGCGCTGGCGATGCTCAAGTTCACGCCGCAGGCTGCGGCGCCCCACCTCGCCAAGCTCCTGCGCTCGGCGGTGGCCAACGCCGAGAACAAGGGCGGCCGCGTCGACGTCGACGCGCTGTTCGTGAAGACGCTCACCGTGGATCACGGCCCCAAGTCGCGCCGCTTCATGCCGCGCGCCATGGGCCGCGCCACCCGGATCGACAAGAAGACGAGCCACGTCTACGTGGAGCTCGGCATCGCGGAGCGCGCGTAAGCGCGCCGTAAGGAGACGACGTGGGTCAGAAAGTCCATCCGATCGGGTTCCGCCTCGGGGTCATCCGGACCTGGGAGTCGAAGTGGTACGAGGAGAAGAACTACGCCAAGTGGCTGCACGAGGACATCAAGATCCGTGAGTTCGTGAAGGAGAAGCTCGGCCAGGCCGGCATCTCCAAGATCGAGATCGAGCGTGCCGCCAACAAGGTGAAGATCAACGTGCACACCGCGCGTCCGGGCATCGTCATCGGCAAGCGCGGCGCCGGGATCGAGACCATCAAGAAGGACCTGCAGGCCCTCACCGAGAACGAGGTCTACCTGAACGTGGTCGAGGTCCGGAAGGCCGAGACCGACGCGCAGCTCGTGGCCGAGAACATCGCCACCCAGCTCGAGCGCCGCATCGCCTTCCGCCGCGCCATGAAGAAGGCGGTGCAGACCGCCCTCAAGTTCGGGGCCAAGGGCATCCGCGTGGCCACGTCGGGCCGCCTGGGCGGCTCGGAGATGGCGCGCTACGAGTGGTACCGCGAGGGCCGGGTGCCGCTGCACACGCTCCGCGCGGACATCGACTACGGGTTCGCCGAGGCCAAGACCACCTACGGCAAGATCGGCGTGAAGGTCTGGATCATGCGCGGCGAGGTGCTGCCCCAGTCGGCGAAGGCGCCGCGGGTCGGCGCCGCCGGCGGCCGGGCCTAGCGAGGAGAACGGGACATGCTTCAGCCGGCCAGGACGAAGTACCGAAAGATGCAGAAGGGGCGCATGCGGGGCAAGGCCTACCGCGGCTCGGACCTCAACCAGGGCACGTACGGCCTGGCGGCGACCGAGTGCGGGTGGCTCACCAGCCGCCAGATCGAGGCGGCCCGCGTGGCCATCAGCCGCTACGTGAAGCGCGGCGGCAAGCTCTGGATCCGGGTGTTCCCGGACAAGCCCATCACCAAGAAGCCCGCCGAGACCCGCATGGGCACCGGCAAGGGGCCCGTCGAGTACTACGTGGCCGTCATCAAGCCGGGCCGCGTGCTGTTCGAGATGGAAGGCGTCGGCGACGAGCAGGCGGCGAAGGCCTTCCTGCTGGCCGCCCACAAGCTGCCGGTCGCCACCAAGATGGTGAAGCGCGGCGTCACCCTGTAGGAGGCGACATGTCGACCAACACCGAACTGCGCCAGCTGACACCGGAGGAGCTCGAGGCGCGTGCCGTCGAGCTCAAGCAGCAGATCTTCGAGATGAAGAGCAAGCTGAACACCGGCGTGCTGGACTCCACCGCCGACCTCCGGAAGACCCGCCGCCTGGTGGCGCGCTGCCGCACCATGGCGCGCGAGAAGGAACTGGGCATCGTGCGGAACGCGAAGACCGAGACCCGCAAGGGGAAGAAGGAGTAGTCATGGAGCGCGGCAAGGCCAAGTCCCGCGTGGGCGAGGTGGTCTCGAACAAGATGCAGAAGACGGTGGTGGTGCGGGTCGAGCGCCGCATCGCCGACCGCAAGTACGGGAAGATCGTCCGGCGGGCCGAGCGCTACAAGGCGCACGACGAGAACAACGCGGCCAAGCCCGGCGACAAGGTCCGGATCGTGGAGACCCGTCCGATGTCCAAGGACAAGCGGTGGCGGGTGGCCGAGATCCTGGAGAAGGGCCCGGAGGTCTAGCCATGATCCAGCAGCAGACGATCCTGGACGTCGCCGACAACTCCGGCGCCAAGAAGGTCCAGTGCATCAAGGTGCTCGGCGGGAGCCGGCGCCGCTACGCCTCCCTGGGCGACGTCATCGTGGTCTCCGTGAAGGAGGCCATCCCCCAGTCGAAGGTGAAGAAGGGCGAGGTCGCCCGGGCCGTCATCGTGCGCACGGCGCGCGAGGTGAAGCGCCCCGACGGCAGCTACATCCGCTTCGACGGGAACTCGGCGGTCCTCATCAACAAGGACCTGGAGCCGGTGGGCACCCGCATCTTCGGGCCGGTGGCCCGCGAGCTTCGCGCCCGCAAGTTCATGAAGATCATCAGCCTGGCGCCGGAGGTGCTGTAGGCCATGGACGTCCGCAAGAACGACACGGTGAAGGTCCTCTCCGGCCGGGAGAAGGGCAAGTCGGGCAAGGTGCTCGAGGTGCTCCACGAGAAGAACCGGGTCCGGGTCGAGAAGCTCATGACGGTGAAGCGCCACCTGAAGAAGGGGCGCAGCCAGACCAACCCGGACGGCGGCATCGTCGAGCGTCCGGGCACGCTGCACGCCTCCAGCGTCATGGTGGTGTGCCCGAAGTGCGGCAAGCCCACCCGCGTGGCCCACGCCACCCGGGAGGACGGCCGGCGCGTGCGGGCGTGCAAGAAGTGCAAGGAACGCTGGGAGTAGCGAACGAACGCATCGCCCGGAGGCCTTGCGCCCCGGACGAAGGCAAGGAGTGACCGATGGCAGCGCGTCTCAAGGAGCGGTACGAGAAGGAAATCCGGCCGACCCTGGTCAAGGAGCTCGGGCTCAAGAACCCGATGCAGGCTCCGCGGGTCGAGAAGGTGGTCGTGAACATGGGGCTCGGCGAGGCCATCCAGAACGGCAAGATCCTGGATGCGTCGCTGGAGCAGATGGCCGCCATCACCGGGCAGAAGCCGGTGGTGACCAAGGCCCGCAAGTCCATCGCCAACTTCAAGCTGCGCCAGGGCCAGAGCATCGGCGCCATGGTCACCCTGCGGGGCGACCGGGCCTACGAGTTCATCGACCGGCTCGTCAACGTGGCGCTGCCGCGCGTGCGCGACTTCAAGGGCGTGTCGCCCAAGGCATTCGACGGGAAGGGCAACTACACGCTCGGCGTGAAGGAGCAGATCATCTTCCCGGAGATCAACTACGACAAGGTCGAGAAGATCAAGGGACTCAACATCACCGTGGTCACCACGGCACGGAACGACGAGGAGGGCAGGGTGCTGCTCCGCCACCTCGGCATGCCCTTCCGCCAGTAGCCGGACCAGGAGACGGACACAGATGGCCAAGCTTTCGAAGATGGCGCAGGCGACACGCAAGCTGAAGTTCCCCGTGCGTCAGTACAACCGTTGCCCGGTGTGCGGGCGCCCCCGCGCGTTCCTGCGCAAGTTCCAGATGTGCCGCATCTGCTTCCGCAACCGCGCGCTCCGGGGCGAAGTCACCGGCGTCATCAAGTCGAGCTGGTAGGGAGACTCATCGATGAGCTTCACGGATCCCATTGGCGACATGCTCACCCGCGTCCGGAATGCATCCTCGGCGCGCCACGAGAAGGTCCTGGTCCCGGCTTCGAACCTCAAGGCGCGAATCGCCGAGGTGCTGAAGTCCGAGGGCTTCATCCAGGACTACGTCCTGCACAAGGACGACAACCACCAGGGGGCCATCACCATCCTCCTGAAGTACGGGCCCGATCGCGAGCCCGCCATCAGCGACATCAAGCGGGTGTCGAAACCCGGCCTGCGTCGCTACGTGGCCACAGGCCAGATCCCCCGCGTCCTGAACGGCATGGGCATCGCCATCCTCTCCACGTCCAAGGGCGTCATGGTGGACAGGGAGGCCCGCAAGCAGAAGGTGGGCGGCGAGCTCATCTGCACCGTCTGGTAGGAGATTCCATGTCCCGCATCGGCAAGCTTCCGGTGAAGATCCCGGAGAAGGTCAAGGTCACCGTGGACGGAACCACGGTGAAGGTCGAGGGCCCGAAGGGCAAGACCTCGTTCCGCGCGAACGCACTGATGAAGTTCAAGGTGGACAAGGGCGAGGTGACGGTCCTCCGTCCCGACGAGTCCACCATGGCCCGGTCCCTCCACGGGCTGACGCGCACGCTCGTGCGCAACGCCATCGACGGCGTCACCAAGGGCTACGAGCGCACCCTCGACATCGTCGGGGTGGGCTTCAAGGCCGAGGCCAAGGGGAAGGAGATCCACTTCGCCATCGGCTTCTCCCACCCGGTGGTCTTCAAGCTCCCCGAGGGCATCACCGGGGAGGTCGACGCCAAGCAGACCAAGGTCACGGTCCGCGGGGCCGACAAGCACCTGGTGGGCATGACCGCCGCCCAGATCCGCGAGCTTCGCCCGCCCGAGCCCTACAAGGGCAAGGGCATCAAGTACGGAAACGAGATCATCCGCCGCAAGGAAGGGAAGACCGGCGCGGCCTGACCGCCGCCCGCTCATGCGCCGGCTGTTCCTGCGCCGCCGCAAGGAGGAGGACACATGGCAGAGAAGCTCACCCCCCGCGAGAAGCGCAAGGCGCGCATCCGCAAGAAGCTGTCCGGCACCGCGGCGCGTCCGCGCCTCACGGTGTACCGCAGCCTGAACCACGTCTACGCCCAGGTGGTGGACGACGTGGCGGGCCGGACCATCGCGTTCGTCGGGACGACCAGCAAGTCGCTCCGGGACGCGGTCAAGGAGGACGACAAGGTCGCCGCCGCGAAGAAGGTCGGCGCGGCCATCGCGAAGGCCGCCATCGACAAGGGCGTGACCCAGGTCGTCTTCGATCGAAACGGTTTCGACTACCACGGCCGGGTCGCCGCGGTGGCGGAGGCGGCCCGCGAGGGCGGCCTCAAGTTCTAGGCACCGCAGGACCGAGGGACGAATGGCTGCTCCCATCAACGTGAACGATCTCGAGCTGACGGACCGCGTGGTCCACATCAACCGCGTCGCCAAGGTGGTCAAGGGCGGCCGGCGCTTCAGCTTCTCCGCGCTGGTCGTGGTCGGTGACGGCCAGGGGCACGTGGGCGTGGGCCTGGGCAAGGCCAACGAGGTGCCGGAGGCCATCCGCAAGGGTGGCGAGCAGGCGAAGAAGAACGTCTTCCTCGTCCCGCTCTCCGGCACCACCATCCCGCACGAGGTGCTCGGCCACTTCGGCGCCGGTCGGGTGCTGCTCAAGCCGGCCAGCGAGGGTACCGGCGTCATCGCCGGCGGCGCCGTCCGCGCCGTCCTCGAGGCGGCCGGCGTGCGCAACGTGCTCACGAAGAGCCAGGGGTCGCGCAACCCGCACAACGTGCTCAAGGCCACCGTGGCCGGGCTGAAGCGGCTGCGCAACGCCGACCGCGTGGCCCAGATGCGCGGCAAGACCACCGCCGAGATGCAGGAATAGGGCAGGGGACGACGATGCCAGCCATCAAGGTGACGCTGAAGCACGGACTGGCCGGGATCCCGGCCTCGCACCGGGTGATCGTGACCGGAATGGGTCTCAAGAAGACCGATTCCAGCAAGATTCTCCCCGACACCCCCTCCACCATGGGGATGATCCGGAAGGTCGGGTATCTCGTGGCCTGGGAGCGTGTGGACGCCCCCGCGCCGGTGGGTCGCAAGGCCCGGAAGTCCTAGGGACCGGCGGCGCCTGGCGCGCCCCGCCCCCATTGGGTAGAAAGGAACGCTCATGTCGTCGCTGAACCAGCTGAAGGCGCCGCGCGGCGCCACCAAGGTCCGCAAGCGCGTCGGCCGCGGCCAGGCCTCCGGCCTCGGCAAGACCGCCGGCCGCGGTGGCAAGGGCCAGAAGGCCCGCACCGGCAACATGCACTTCGAGGGCTTCGAGGGCGGCCAGATGCCGCTCCAGCGCCGCCTCCCGAAGTTCGGATTCCACAACCCGTTCCGGATCGAGTACGAGGAGGTCACCGTGACCGACCTCGGCCTCCTCCCGGCCGGCAGCGTGGTCGACGTCCAGTCGCTGCGCACGGCGGGGCTCGCCCACGGCAAGGCGGACGGCATCGTGGTGCTCGGGAAGGGCGACCTCTCCGGGGCCTACACCGTGCGCGTCGACCGGGTCACGGCCGGCGCCCGCGGGGCCATCGAGAAGGCGGGCGGCAAGGTCGAGCTGCTGCCGAAGCGCCAGACGATGCACGAGAAGAAGAAGGCGGAGAAGAAGGCGAAGTCCTAAAGGCGGCGGGGGAACCGGGATGCTCACCAACAGTCTGGCCAACATCTTCCGCGTCCCGGAGCTCCGCAAGAGGCTCCTCTTCTCGGTCGGGATGCTGGCGGTCTACCGCCTCGGCGTCTTCGTCAGCACGCCGGGCGTCGACCGCGTCGCCATGCGCAAGGTCGTGGCCTCCCAGGGCGGCCTGCTCGGGCTCTTCAACCTGTTCTCCGGCGGCGCCCTCGAGCAGCTCTCCATCTTCGCGCTGGGCATCATGCCCTACGTGTCGGCCTCGATCATCCTGCAGCTCCTCACCGTGGTCGTCCCGGCCCTCGAGAAGATGCAGAAGGAGGGCGAGGTCGGCCGCAAGCGCATCACCCAGTACACCCGCTACGGAACCGTGCTCCTGGCCGCCATCCAGGGCTTCGGCATCGCCACCTACCTCGAGTCGCTGCGGGATCCCAGCGGCCTCGCCGTGGTCACCACCCCGGGCTGGGGCTTCCGGCTCCTCACCATCGTGACCCTCTCGGCCGGCACCGCCTTCATCATGTGGATGGGCGAGCAGATCACCGAGCGCGGCATCGGCAACGGCATCTCCCTCATCATCTTCGCCGGGATCGTGGCCCGTATGCCCGACGCCGCCTTCCAGCTCTACGCCTCCTACAGGGCCCCCGGCGCCGGCATGGACGAGCTGCGGCTCGTCATCCTGGTGGCGGTGATGCTGGCCGTGGTCGCCTTCATCGTCTTCGTGGAGCGGGCCCAGCGCCGCATCCCGGTCCAGTACGCGAAGCGCGTGGTGGGGCGCCGCACCTACGGCGGCCAGAGCACCCACCTGCCGCTCAAGGTCAACACCTCGGGCGTCATCCCGCCCATCTTCGCGAGCTCGGTGCTGCTCTTCCCGGCCACGCTGGCGTCCTGGTTCCCCTTCCTCCAGCGCATCTCCGACGAGATGCGCCCGGGCGGGTGGGTCTACAACACGCTCTACGTCGTCCTCATCATCTTCTTCGCCTACTTCTACACGGCGGTGACCTTCAACCCGGTGGACGTGGCCGACAACCTCAAGAAGTACGGCGGCTACATCCCGGGCATCCGCCCCGGCAAGAAGACGGCCGAGTACATCGACTACGTGCTGTCGCGCATCACCTTCGGCGGCGCCCTCTACCTGGCCGCGGTGAGCATCCTCCCCACCGTGCTCATCAACCAGTTCGGCGTCCCGTTCTACTTCGGCGGGACCGCGCTCCTCATCGTGGTCGGCGTGGCCCTCGACACCGTGCAGCAGATCGAGGGGCACCTCATCACCCGCCACTACGAGGGCTTCACCGGGCCGCGTGGCCCGCGCATCCGCGGCCGTGCCACGGCCGGCCTGAACGCCTAGCGGCGGCGCGCCGCCCGACGGGAGCCGACCATGATCCTCATCCTCCTCGGACCTCCGGGCGCCGGCAAGGGCACGCAGGCGAAGCTCCTCTCCCGCGACCTCCAGGTCCCGCACATCTCCACCGGCGACATGTTCCGCGACCACAAGGCGCGGGGCACGGAGCTCGGGAAGAAGGTCGACGCCATCATGGCCTCGGGCGGGCTCGTGCCCGACGACGTGACCAACGACATGGTGAAGGACCGGCTCTCCCGGCCCGACCTGGCGCGAGGGTTCATCCTCGACGGCTACCCGCGGACGACCGCGCAGGCCGAGTTCCTCGACCAGCTGCTCGTCTCCCTGGGGCGCAAGATCGACCGGGCCGTCTCCTACGAGATCGCCCAGGAGCTGCTCGTCGACCGCATGAGCGGCCGGCGCAGCTGCCCGAAGTGCGGGGCCGTCTATCACGTCACCGCGAACCCGCCCCGGCAGGCCGGCGCCTGCGACCGGGAGGGCGCCGCGCTCGTCCAGCGCGACGACGACAAGGCCGAGACGGTGGCCCGCCGCCTGCGCGAGTACGAGGCCAAGACCGAGCCGCTCAAGCGCTACTACCACGACCGCGGAAGCCTGTCGGAGGTCTCCGGCACCGGCTCTCCGGACGAGGTGCTGGCCGCGGCCATGAAGATCCTCGGCCGGGCCTCCTAGGCCCGGGACGGATCCCCGCTCCGTGCAGCTCAAGTCGGCAGACGACCTCGCGCGCATGCGCGACGCGGGGCGGGTGGTCCGCGCCGTCCTCGACGAGGTGGCGGCCGCGGCCGTCACCGGGGTCACGACCGGGGAGCTGGACCGCCTCGCCGAGGACCGCACGAGGGCGCTCGGGGCCGTGCCGGCCTTCAAGGGGTACCTGGGCTACCCGGCGAGCATCTGCATCTCGGTGAACGACGAGGTGGTCCACGGGATCCCGTCGGCGCACCGGGTGCTCCGCGACGGGGACCTGGTCGGGCTCGACTTCGGCGCCATCGTGGGGGGCTTCCACGGGGACGCCGCCGAGACCGTGGTGGTGGGCCAGGCGACGCCGGAGGCCCTCCGGCTCGTCCAGGCGACCCGCGAGGCCCTTGCCGCCGGGGTGGCCGCCGCCGTGGTCGGGGGGCGCCTCGGGGACATCGGGGCGGCCGTCCAGCGC
>JBAVCR010000541.1:0-7306 GCA_049586815.1 Anaeromyxobacteraceae bacterium | reverse complement strand
TGGTGCTCTCGCTCGACGTCGGCGCCGACGGCAGGGTCGAGAAGGCCGCCGTGGCGAGCGGCGCGGGAGAGCCGTTCGACGAGGCGGCGCTCGCGGCGGCGCGGAAGTTCGAGTTCGAGCCGGGTCGCCTCACCACCGGCGAGGCCGTCCCGGTCACCGTCACCTTCCGCCTGCGCATCCAGGAGCCCGCGCCGCCCCCGGCGCAGCCCGTGAAGCTCACCGGCTTCCTGCTCGAGCGCGGCTCGCGGCTCCCCATCCCCAACGTGCCCGTCGAGGCCCGGGTCGACGACCGCGTGGTGGCCCGCGCGGCCACCGACGGATCGGGCCGCTTCCAGCTCGAGGTCCTGGAGACGCCGTTCCGCGTCGTCGCGAGCCCCCCCGACCACCAGCCGCTCGACCTCCTCGTGCAGGCGCGGCCCGGCGAGCTGCGGGAGGAGAACTACCTCCTCGAGACCGTCGGCGGCCCGAACGAGACGGTGGTGAGCGCCGCCGCCATCCAGCGCGAGGTGATGAAGGACGTCCTCACCGCGGAGCAGGTCTTCACCGTCCCGGGCTCGGCCGGCGACACCCTGAAGGCCGTCCTGAACCTCCCCGGCGCGGCCCGCGCCCCGTTCGGCGCCGGGCTGCTCGTGCTGCGCGGCTCGGCCCCGGGGGACAGCAAGGTCTTCCTCGAGTCCCAGCAGATTCCCCAGCTCTACCACTTCGGCGGGATCCGCAGCACGTTCGCCCCGGCCTTCCTCCAGTCGGTGGAGTTCGTGCCGGGCAACTTCACCGTCGACTACGGACGCGCCCAGGGCGGCATCATCGACGTGCGCGTGCGCGACCCCCGCCAGGACGGCTTCCACGGCCAGGCCGACGTGAACTTCTACGACGCCGGGGTGGAGATGGAGGGAGGCCTCGGGGGCGGATGGTCGCTCGGCGGGGCCTTCCGGCGCTCCTGGATCGACACCGTCCTGCCGCTCTTCCTGCCCAAGGACGCGAACCTCTCCTTCAGCTCGGCGCCGCGCTTCTACGACTTCCAGATCATCGGCAGCTACAGCCCCGACGCCAGCCAGAAGCTCCGCCTCATCTTCTACGGCTCCATGGACAAGCTCGTCGGCCTGTTCGAGAAGCCCATGCGGGACCCGACCATCACCGGCCAGCTCGACGCGCGGGTCTCCTTCTACAACCTGCAGGGCGAGTACTCGTCGATCTTCGGCCCGAAGCTGTCCCAGGACACCTCGGTGGTGATCGGCCTGCAGGAGATCTCCACGCAGATCGGCCCGCAGTTCTTCTTCGACCTGAACCTCCAGCGCATCTCGGCGCGCAGCACCTGGGTCTACCGGTTCGACCCCCAGTGGCAGCTGCGCGGCGGCCTCGACCTCGAGTTCAACCGGGCGAAGATCTCGGTCAACCTCCCCGACTCGACCGGCGCGAATCCGCTTCCGCCGTCGTCCTTGCCGCAGATCGGGGCCCAGCTCACCACCTGGATCTCCTCCCCGGCGGCGTTCGCCGAGCTGCGCTGGGCGCCGCTCCCCAACCTGTCGATCCTCCCGGGCATCCGCGCCAACTGGTTCTCCGACATCAACCAGTGGGCCGTGGACCCCCGGCTGCTCGCCCGCTGGGAGGTCGTCGCCGGGACCGAGCTCCGCGGGGCGGTGGGCCTCTACCA
The DNA here is from genome assembly GCA_049586815.1 of Anaeromyxobacteraceae bacterium. Taxonomy (GTDB): domain Bacteria; phylum Myxococcota; class Myxococcia; order Myxococcales; family Anaeromyxobacteraceae; genus CAIOAK01. The sequence goes on along the minus strand of JBAVCR010000541.1, from coordinate 5,655 downwards.
GCAGGCGCCGGCCGCCCAGAAGACCAACACCGCCACCGGCAACCCGTTCCTTCTGCCGGAGCAGAGCCTCCAGACCAGCCTCGGCGTGGCCCAGCGCATCGTCGACGGCGTCTCCCTCGACGTGACCGGCTTCTACAAGTCGCTCGCCCGGCAGGCGATCTCGAACAACGCCGCCAACTTCGACCCGAACGCGCCGCGCTACACGAGCACCGGGACCGGCACCATCTACGGCCTGGAGACGCTGCTCAAGGTGGCCATCGGGGACAGCTTCACCGGCTGGCTCGCCTACTCGTACCAGCGGTCGCTGCGCACCGACCCACCGAACCCGCAGATCCCCTACGACTTCGACCAGCCGAGCAACCTCACCGTCCTCGGGACCTACCAGCTGGGGCGCGGATGGTCGGCCGGGGCGCGTTTCCGCCTCGTGTCCGGCAACCCGTACACCCCCGTGGTGAGCTCGGTGTTCGACACCGCCACCGGGGTCTTCGTCCCGGTCTACGGGGACACGAACAGCGAGCGCCAGGCGACCTTCTGGGCCCTCGACCTGCGCATCGACAAGATCTGGACCTTCAAGGACTGGACGTTGACCCTCTACCTGGACTGCCAGAACGTGACCAACCGCAAGAACCAGGAAGGCTGGACGTACAGCTACGACTACGCGGAGCGCACGCCCACGACGGGCCTTCCCATCCTGCCCATCCTCGGGCTGAAGGGAGAGTGGTGATGAACCGCCTCCTCGCCGCGACGCTCGCCGCGACGGCGCTCGGCGCCGCCGGCTGCACGAACGACTTCTCCCCGCAGAGCGACCTGCTCGGGCTCCGGGTGCTCGCCATCGTCGCCGATCCGCTGGAGCTCGCCCCGGGCCAGGACGTGACCCTGCGCGCCGTGGACTACGTCCCTCCCGGATCGACGGTCACCGCCGTCCGCTGGACCTTCTGCCCGATCTCCGCCGGCGCGGTCACCGCCTACGCCTGCGCCGTGCCCCAGTGCGAGGCGGAGCTCACCCCGGCGAGCGACGGGACGGTCACCACGAACCCCACTCGCCTCATCACCAGCTGCCTCGGGGTCGCCGCCGGAGCCCCCCTGCCGCCGAGCGTCCCCGATTCGCTCCTCACCGTGTTCCGCCAGCGGATCACCACCGACGCCGGCGAGAGCCGGGATGCCGTGCTCCAGATCCCGCAGTGGACCCGCGCCGCCCCCGTGGACCCGAACCTCCCCCCGGTGATCCAGGGCGTCGAGATCGGCGGCGTGCCGGTCCGGGTCGGGGTCCCTGCGCCTCCCCTCCCCGTCGATGGCGCACTCCCGGTGCGGCTCCTCATCGACCCGCTCTCGGTCCAGACCTACGTCGACGCCGCCGGCATCACCCAGACGGAGACCATGACCGGCTACTTCTACACGACGGCCGGCACCTTCTCCGACGGCATCACCACCGGCACCGACACCCAGGTGAGCCTGGAGGGAACCGGCCTCCTGCCCGGCCAGACCACCGCCGAGGTCTGGGTCGTGGCGCTCGACCTGCGCGGGGGGCAGGCCGTGGCCGGACCGTTCACGGTGCCGATCGGGCCATGACCTCGATGGCCGCGGCCAGGTCCGCGGGCACCGGGGCGACGACCTCCACCCGCTCCCCGTCGCGCGGGCGCGGGAAGGCGAGACGCCAGGCGTGCAAGGCCTGGCGACCGATCTCCGGCCCGGGACGACCGTAGGTCGCGTCGCCCAGGATGGGCCACCCCGCCTCCGCGAGCTGGACGCGGATCTGGTGGGTGCGCCCGGTCTCGAGCCGCACCCGCAGGAGCGCCGCGCCCGCGAGACGCCGCTCCACCCGGAAGGAGAGGCGCGCCTTCCGGGCAGATGGGAACCGCGTGGTGAAGCGCCGCGGGTTCGCCGGATCGCGTCCGTACGGGCTCTCGAGCCGCCCCTCGTCCGGAGGCTCGCCCGCCACGAGCGCGAGGTACTCCTTCTCGACCCGCCCCTCCTGGAAGGCGCGCAGGAGCGCCGCCAGGGCCGCGTCGCTGCGGGCGAGCAGCAGGCACCCCGTGGTGTCGCGGTCGATCCGGTGCGGGAGACCCGGCGCGGCGACGCCGCCCACGTCGAAGCCGCCGAGCCGGGCCGCCGAGCCGACGACGGAGGGCGCGCCCGGGCGCCCGGGCTCGACCGGGAGGCCCGACGGCTTGTCCACGACCAGGAAGTCGTCGTCACTTGCCAGCACGGCGGGAGGCGCGTCCCCGTCCGCCATCGGGGACGGGCGCGGCGCCGGGAGGAGCACCTCGATCTCCTCCCCGCCGAAGAGCTTGCGGACGGGCGAGCAGCGCTTGCCGCGGATGCTCACGCGTCCCTCGGCCACGAGCGAACGGACGCGGTCGGGCGAGGCGGGAAGCTCACCGGCGAGGAAGCGGTCGAGCCGCTCCCCGGTGCGCTCGCGAGGGACGGCGAGGAGCCGGCGGGTCGTGCCCGGCGGAGGCGCCGCCATTAGGGATTCTCCATGGCCACCGTGAAGGTCTACACCAAGAAGGTCTGCCCGTACTGCACGAGGGCGAAGGCGCTCCTCGGCCGGAAGGGGGTCCCCTACGAGGAGATCGACGTCGAGGACGACGAAGCGCTGCGGGCCTGGCTCGTCCGGGCCACCGGCCAGAGGACGGTCCCCCAGATCTTCGTGGGCGACCGCTCCCTCGGCGGCTTCTCCGACGTCGACGCACTCGACCGGGAGGGACGGCTAGACGCCCTGCTCCGCGGCGAGGGCTGACGACAGGCGCTCGGCAGCCTCGCGCCGGCGCACGCGGGGTTCCACGGCGGCGAGGAGCAGCGGCAGGCCGAGGGCGAGGATCCCGGAGAAGAGCGCCACCCGCCACATCCCCACGAGCCGCGTGCCGTCCTCCGAGGAGAGGAGCACCGACGAGAGGAGCGCCCCTCCGGCGGAGGCGAGGTGCTGCACCGCCGACTGGGTGGACTGGAAGCGCGCGCGCTCGGCCGGGAGCGGCACCCGCGAGGCGAGGGACTGCAGCGCCGGGTTGCGGAAGGAGTTCGCGAGGATGAAGAGCAGGAAGATGCCCCAGGCCGGCAGGAGCGGCGCGCGGGGAGCGAAGCCCGCCGCCATGTTGGCGAGCATGAATGCCGTCCCGGCGGCGGCCACGCGCGGGGCCCCGAACCGGTCGACGGCGCGCCCCACGACCCGGAGGATGGCGAAGGAGAGGACGCCGCCGGCCATGTAGAGGAAGCCGAGCCGGTCGCGCGGGAGGCCCGCGTTGAACTGGAGGAACGCCGCCAGGTTCGGGACCAGCGCGAAGGTGGCCGCCATGGTCGTCGCCGTCGCCGAGAGGCTGAGGAGCGCCGCCGGCTCGCGCAGGAAGGCGTAGCCCCGCTCCGCCGCCGCCCGCGCGTGCGCGAGGTGGCCGCGCATGGGCGGCATCCCCAGGATGGCGCCCGCCGCGACGACGCACCCGAGCCCGGCGACGGCCAGGAACGGCGCCCTCCACCCGCCCGCCTGCGAGAGCCAGAGGCCGGCCGGGACGCCCAGGACGGTGGCGACCGAGAACGCTCCCATCACCACCCCAATGGCGCGCCCGCGGCGCTCCGGGGGAACGGTGTCGGCGACGATGGCGAACGAGAGCGACGTGGCCGGTCCGCCGAAGAGGCCGGCCGCCACCCGGGCGGCGAGGAGCGTGGTGAGCCCGGTGGCGAGTCCGGCCGCCGCCGTCGCGACGACGAGCCCGGCCATGGCCACGGCGAGGGCGCTCCGCCGGTCGAAGCGGTCGAGGAAGCCCGACCCGGCAGCGCCCGCCACCGCCGCGGCCAGCGTGTAGCTCCCGGTGACGAGGCCGAGGCGCGACATGGGGATGCCGAGCGCCGTCGCGAAGTCCGGGCCGAGCGGGACCACCATGACGAAGTCGAGGACGTTGACGAACTGGACCGCCGAGACGAGGAGCAGGATGGACCGCTCCGGCCGCGCGACCCTCACGACGGATCCGGCGCGCCCTCGGCCCCGGCGCCGGACTCGACGAGCTTGAGCCACCCGCGGAGCTCCTGGAACGTGACCACCCGGGCGCCGTAGGGGATCCACTCGGGCCAGGGCCCGGAGCCGCCGAGGAGCAGCTGGACCTCGCCGGCGCGGCAGATGGCGCCGAGGCGCTCGGTCTGGGCGAGCAGGTCTCCCGGATCGGCGACGGCGCTCGCCGAGACGGCGACGGCGTCGACGGTGCCGCTCGCGACGTGGGCCACGATCTCGGAGAGGGGTACCCGGCGTCCCGCCCAGAGGACCGGCCAGCCCTGCTCCCGGATGACAAGCTCGGCGAGCGAGAGGCCGAGCGTGTGCTCCTCCCCCTCGGCCGTGGTGAGGAGCAGGCGCGGCGCGCCGGGGCGGGATGGGAGCTGGTCGGAGATCTGCGCCAGCGCCCGGGAGAGGCGCTCGGTCGCGAGGTGCTCCTCGAGGATGGAGAGCGTCCCCTCGGTCCAGCGCTCGCCGATCTCCTCGAGCACGACGGAGAGCGACTCGGCCACCTTCCACCAGGATCCCAGCCGGGCGCGCTCCGCGTAGAGGGTGGCGAGGAGGCGGTGCGCGTCGGCGTCGGCGAGGAGGATCTCGATCCAGGACTCGACGTCGGGCCCGTGCTCCGGCTGGACGGTGCCGGTCTGATCCTTGCGGAACCGCTCCACCTCGACCGGGTCGAACCGGCGGTGACGCCCCGCCGTGCGGGCGCACCGGAGCAGTCCGAGGTCGGCCCAGCGCTTCACGGAACCTGCCGTGACTCCGAGGATCTTCGCCACCTCGGCGCTGGTGAGGAGCTTCTGCGGCATCTCCCCAGGAATGGTCGGGACCCTGGCCTGTTTCAACGGATTCGACCGGAAAATCGCGGGCCGGGCAGCGGCCCCACCGGCTCTTGCGCGATCCGCTTGCGTTCGATAAGACGGGCGCCCCTTGTTCTCCCCCCTCGACAGGATGATGCTGACCTTCATCGCCTTCCTGGCGCTGGTGGCGGCCACCGTCCATCCCGAACCGCTCCACTTCCTCGTCCTCCTCGGGATCCTGGCGCTCCTCTTCGTGGGCGCCGCACTGTGGGGGCGCCGGTCGGACCTGGGCCGGGTGGCCCATGCGTTCCTCCCGCTCCCGGTCGTGGTGGTCATCTTCAACGTGGCCGGGCCCCTCATCGGGGTGCTGAACCCGCTGCGCTTCGACTCGACCATGGCGGCCATCGACGCCGCGTGGTTCGGCCCGCTCGTCCCGGCATGGCGGAGCCTCCTGGGGCGGCCGAACTGGCTCACCGACACGGCCTCGGCGTTCTACGTGAGCTACTACTTCATCCCGTTCGGCCTGTGCATCGCGCTCTGGGTGCAGCACCGCTGGAAGGACTTCGACGACCTGGGATTCGGGCTCATCACCACGCTCCTCCTGTCGTACATCGGCTACTTCATCTTCCCCACCACCGGGCCGCGCGTGCCCCATGAGCTCGAGCTGCAGGTCCTGGGCGGCGGAACGTTCAGCGCGCGGGTCCGCGACTTCCTCCGGGCCGCCGAGGTGAACCAGCTCGACGCCTTCCCGAGCGGCCACACCGCCCTCTCGCTCGTCTACCTCGGATACGGCTGGCGCCTCTTCCCGAGCTGGAAGGTCCGCATCCCGCTCGCCGTCTCGGTGATCGGCATCATCTTCGCCACGGTCTACCTGTC
>JBAVCR010000540.1:0-2854 GCA_049586815.1 Anaeromyxobacteraceae bacterium | reverse complement strand
CCACGACGCCGAGGAGGCTCCCGGTCGCGACCCGCGCCCAGCGCGGCGCCGGGAGGCGCACCGCGAGCAGCATCGCCGCGGGGATGGCGGTGAGGCCGTAGTGGGGCCACTTGAGCGACGGGACCGTGAAGGTGACCAGGACCGAGAGGATCCAGGCGAGGGGCAGGAGCACCCCGGGCTCCCGCCAGGCGCGGAGCGAGCGCAGGCCGGCCAGCTGGAGGAAGGTCCAGGGGAGCGAGAAGACGAGGAACCCGACGAGCAGGACCGCCTCGCCCCGGAGGGTCCAGGGGTGCATGAACCGGTCGTAGTTCTGGGAGACCACGAAGAAGTCGTAGAAGGCGCGCCCGTGGACGGCGAAGGAGGCCACGTACCAGGGGAGACCCACCACGGCGCCGAGGAGGAAGGCGCCGGCGGTCCAGCGGGAGAGGAGCAGCCTCCGGTTCCGCACGGCGAGGAACCCGCCCGAGAGGAGCAGGACGAGGACCGCCCCCACCGGCCCCTTGAGGAGGAAGTCCACGGCCGCCCCCGCGCCCACCGCGAGGAGCCAGGGCGGGTCGTCCTCCTCCGAGGCGCGCCAGGTCCCGTAGGCGGCGAGCGCCAGCCCGAGCGCCATGGGCGCGTCCATCATGGCGAGCCGGGCGTACTTCACCCAGCCGAAGGCGGTGGCGGTGAGGAGGGCGGCGGTGAGCCCGGCGTCCTCCCCGTACATCCGCCTCCCCAGCGCGAGGACGAGCCCCACCACGGCCAGGAAGGCGAGGACGGAGGGAAGGCGGGCGGCGAAGAGGTTCGTGCCGAGCGCCATGTAGGCCGCCTGCTCCGACCAGTAGAAGAGCGGAGGCTTGTGCCAGTTGGGCTTTCCGTCGAGGGTCGGGGTGAACCACTCCCCCGCCGCGTGCATCTCGGCGCTCGTGCCGAGGTGCCACGACTCGTCCGGGTGGGTTCCCGACGCCGAGTTGCCGAGCGCCGGCAGGTAGAGGGCGAGGAGCAGGAGGAGGAGCCCGAGGCGGCGCATGGACCGCGGAGCATAGACCGGGGCGAGGGGAGGGGGCACGGTCCGTCGGGGCCGCGGCGCGGACCCCGTTCTCCGGGACGCCTCCTGCCGACGCCCTCGCACCCCCGGCAGGGAGCGTGCATCCGGTCCGGGCATGCGAATCGCGGCCGAGCCGTCGAGGACGGTGGGTGGGGCGAGGCCGGTCGCCCCGGCCCCGGAGAATGGCGCCGGGCCCGGAGCGGGGGGCGCCTCCGAGGATCCCGTCGACCGGCTGCTCTCCGCCCTCGTCTCCCCCGATCCGGCGGGGCCGGCACGTCCCGCCTCGCGCGCGCCCGTCCTCGCCGGCGCGATCGAGCGCATCGCACTCCTCGTGAAGAGCGGAGCCGCCCCGGCGGTCACGGTGCAGCTGGGGCGAAGCCTCGACGTCCGCATCACCCAGGCGCCCGCCGGCGTGGAGGTCGCGCTGCAGGTGGTGCGGGGGCTCTCGCCGCTCGCCGAGGCCGAGCTGCCGATCCTCGTCGCAGCCCTCCGGGCCCGCGGCGTCCGCGTCTCCCGCGCGGACGTCCAGGCGCGCCAGGGGCGGGGCGGGCGTCGTTGACGTCGCGCCGGTCGTCCGCTACAACGGCCGCCACTGCCGGCTCCGTCGCCAAGTGGTAAGGCAAAGGTCTGCAAAACCTTTATTCCCCGGTTCGAATCCGGGCGGAGCCTCCAATCTCTTCCCGTCTCCCGAGGCGACGTTTCCTCCAGCCCTTCCGGCGCCGGAAAATCGACCGCCTCCGTCAGGTTCCGCCTCCACGACTGTCAGGTCCAATGTGAGACGACCCCCGGGGCGGCCGAAGTCCGTCCTCCCGAAGACTGGTCCCGCCCCGAAACCCACGCCATTCGACGTCGGCGGGCGCGAGGTCCTCCTCTGGCTCGAGGACGGCCGCTGGTCCGTATCCGTCGACGGTGAGCGGCTCCCGCGCTGGTACACGACGCAGGTCGACGCCTGGGCCGCCGGGGTCGGCCATGCCGACACGCTCCGGGGCCCGGGGTAGGTCCCCTCGTCGCCGTCCCCCCCCCGCCTCGTGCGCCCCTTGCCCTTTTCGGGGCCCGTGGTGAAGGTATCGGCGCCTCCCGCCACCAACCGGTCGGAAGGCGAGGTGCGGATGGCCGGCTGCGAGGAGTTCCAGGTCGACATCGAGAAGCGGCTCCACGGTGCGCTCGGCGAGGCCGGGCGGGCGCCGCTCGAGGAGCACCTCGCCAGGTGCGAGCGCTGCCGGGCCTACGAGGCCCGGGCGCGCGGAGCGGAGGCGAGCATGGAGGATCGGGCGCGGGAAGCGGCCGCGGAGGTGGACTGGGACGAGGTCGGGCGGGGCATCCGGGGCGGCGTCCACGCCTCGCTGCGGATGCTCGCGACGGCGGTCGGCGCCGCGGCGTGGATCACCGGGCTGGTGTGGCTCTCCACGCCACCCGGACTCCGCGCGGGCCGGCTCGAGCGGACGATGCCGGCGATCGGGATCGTGGTCGTCCTGGTCGCGTTCGTGGCGGCCTACTCCGGGAGGCGGCTCATGGCCCTCGTCGACCGCGGCGAGATGCTCGAGACCTGGCGCCACATGGTCGTGGCGAACCTCCAGTGGGCGAGGCGGATGCAGTGGGCCACCGCGGCGATCGTCGCCTTCCTGCTCTACAAGGCGCTCACCGGGACCGCGGCCACCTTCGATCCCGCGGTCTACTACGGCGGCCTCGCGATCCCGATGGCGGGGGCCTGGCTCTACCTGCGCCGCGTGAAGCTCCCCCGCGCGGAGCGCGAGGCCCGCGACCTGGGCGTGATGCTCGAGGCGCGGCGCCGGTGAGCCCGCGGCTCCCCCAGCTCACCTCCGC
>JBAVCR010000539.1:0-2466 GCA_049586815.1 Anaeromyxobacteraceae bacterium | reverse complement strand
GGTCCAGGCCCTGGGCCGGCGCTCCACCTTCCTCCTGCTCGACGCCCTCGATCGCCCGGCGCTCGAGGCGGCGCCCGCGCGGGTGGCGGAGGTCCTCGGCCCCGTCGACCTGCTCGTGAACAACGCCGGCACGCACGCCAGCATGCCGCTCGCCCGCACCGCCGACTCCACCTGGGACGCGATCCTGGCCGTGAACCTGACCGCCCCCTTCCTGCTCACCCGGGCCTGCCTCCCCGGCATGTACGCGCGCCGCTTCGGGCGCGTCGTCAACGTGGCCTCGGTGGCCGGACGGGTGGGGCTCAGGTACGGAGCCGCCTACTCGGCCTCCAAGCACGGCCTCGTCGGGCTCACCCGCTCGGTGGCGCTCGAGGGGGCCTCCCGCGGCGTCACCGCCAACGCCGTCTGCCCGGGCTGGGTCGACACGAGGATGCTCGACGAGGCGGTCGAGGCGGTGGTGGAGGCCACCGGGCGCACCCGCGAGGAGGCCCAGGCGGCGCTGCTCGCCGGGAACCCGCGCGGCAAGGCGTCCACGCCCGGGGAGGTGGCCGACGCGGTCCTCCTGCTCGTCGGCAACGCGGCCATGAACGGCCAGTGCATCGTGATCGACGGCGGAGAGGTCCAGCGCTGAGGGGCGCGAAGGGACGGGCGGCCCGGCCGATTCCCGTGTCGAACCCGGAAGCTTGACTCGGCTCCCCCGTTCGGGTTCGGATCGCCCCCTTTCCTTCGCGAAGGGGCCCCCGCACCGATGCAGACCAAGTACCTGCTCTCCGAGAACCAGATCCCCACCCACTGGTACAACGTCATCCCGGATCTCCCCGGGCCGATGAGCCCGGTCATCCACCCCGGCACGAAGCAGCCGGTGACGCCGGCCGACCTGCTCCCGCTCTTCCCCATGGGGCTCATCGAGCAGGAGGTCAGCCAGGAGCGCTGGGTCCGCATCCCCGACGAGGTCCGCGAGATCTACCGGATCTGGCGCCCCAGCCCCCTCTTCCGCGCCCACCGGCTCGAGAAGGCGCTCGGGACCCCGGCCCGCATCTACTACAAGTACGAGGGCGTCTCCCCGGCCGGCTCCCACAAGCCCAACACCGCCGTGCCCCAGGCCTACTACAACAAGATCGCCGGCACGAAGCGCATCGCCAGCGAGACCGGCGCCGGGCAGTGGGGCAGCTCGATGGCGCTCGCCTGCAAGATGTTCGGCCTCGAGTGCACCATCTACATGGTGAAGGTGAGCTTCCAGCAGAAGCCCTACCGCAAGAGCATGATGCAGCTGTGGGGGGCGGAGGTCATCGCCTCCCCGTCGCCCCGCACCAACTCCGGCCGCGCCATCCTGGCGAAGGACCCGGACAACCAGGGCTCGCTCGGCATCGCCATCAGCGAGGCGGTGGAGGACGCCGCCACCCGCGAGGACACCCGCTACGCGCTGGGCAGCGTGCTGAACCACGTGTGCATGCACCAGACCGTCATCGGCCTCGAGGCCAAGGAGCAGATGAAGCTGGCCGGCGACGAGCCGGACGTGGTCATCGGCTGCCACGGCGGCGGCTCCAACTTCGCCGGCATCGCCTTCCCCTTCGTGGCCGACAAGGCCGCCGGCTCCAGGGTGCGCCTCGTCGCCGCCGAGCCCAGCTCCTGCCCCACGCTCACGAAGGGCGTCTACACCTTCGACTACGGCGACACCGCCCAGATGGCGCCCATCACCCGCATGTACACCCTGGGTCACGACTTCATGCCGCCCGGCATCCACGCCGGCGGCCTGCGCTACCACGGCGCCTCGCCGCTGGTCTCGCAGCTGACCCACGCCGGGATCATCGAGGCCCGCGCCGTGGGCCAGCTGGCCGTCTTCGAGGCCGCCGTGCTCTTCGCCGGCACCGAGGCCATCATCCCGGCCCCGGAGTCGGCGCACGCCATCCGGGTGGCCATCGACGAGGCCCTGCAGGCGAAGGAGGAGGGCAAGGAGAAGGTGATCCTCTTCAACCTCTCCGGCCACGGCCACGTCGACATGGCCGCCTACGACGCCTACTTCTCCGGCCAGCTCGAGGACTTCGAGTACCCGGCCGAGAAGGTGAAGGAGTCGCTCGCCCACCTGCCCCGGATCGACTTCGCGAAGTGACCCTCAGCGCGCCGGGGACGGCAGGGCCGGTCCGCCCCCCGCGCGTCGAGCGGGGCGCTGCGGCAGGGTGACCGGCGCGTCGGTGTAGTCCGGCAGCACCTCGACGAAGGCGCGGAAGTTCTCGAGCCCCACGCCACCGGGGCCGGGGGCCCCGCGCACCGGGAAGCCCCCGCCGGGAACCAGCACGACCGCCTCGCCGCGGGAGGGATCGACGAGCACCGAGCGCACGTCCTCCCAGCGCACCGCGTGGAGCACGCTCCCGTCGCCGCGCACGCGTCGGAGCCCGGCGCCGTCGAGCACGAGGACGCCCAGCCGGCAGGCCTCGTCGCGGCGGGCGAGCCAGAGGAGCGCGCCCGCGG
>JBAVCR010000538.1:0-15574 GCA_049586815.1 Anaeromyxobacteraceae bacterium | reverse complement strand
GGGCCCCACCATCCCGGGCCGTACCGGGGGCCGCCCCAGCGCATGCCGGCGTAGAAGAAGGGCGAGCCCCATCCGTAGCCGAAGCCGAACCCCGCCCAGGGGTTGAAGACCACGTTGAAGCCGTAGGTGTAGGGCCGGGCGAAGTAGACCGACGGGCCGATGTACGGGGGGTAGTAAAAGCCCGTGCCGTAGACCACCGAGCCGTAGTACGGATACATGCCCGTGTAACCCGGAGTGTAACCGACCCACACCACCTCGGGCGTCGACTGGTACACGTAGACGTAGCGCGTGTTGTAGACGGGTGCGCTGGGGGGCACCTGGTCGATGTCGGGGGGGCGCCGATCGCTCACCACCCAGGGGCCCTTCGGCGTCTGCGCCACGTACCAGACCCCCTGGTCGCACGCCCAGTAACGGCCGGCGTCCTGGATGACGGAGGTCGGGGTGTTGACCGCGAAGGCGAGCTTCGTGCCCTCGATGGCCTTGAAGCGCGGCTCGCCGTCGTAGGTCACCTGAAGGCTCTGGTCGCGCTTCACCGCGGTGGTCTGGGGAATCTGGGTGTCGGCGACCGCGTCCTGGGCCTCCTCGGTCCCGGAGACGAAGGTGCGCACGTTGCCGACCGCGGAGTCGGGCGGAAGCGAGGCGAACCCGGCGGGGAGCTGGTCGGGGCGGACCGCCGTCCAGGGGCCCTCGAGGCTCTTCGCCTTGAACCAGCGGCCCGAGGCGAGAACGAAGGTCTCGCTCGTGGGCACGTAGACGAGGACGTCCCGCTGGGTGTTCTCGGCGTAGAGGAGCTCGGCGTCGGTTCCCACCGGCTGGTACCGCGGCTCGCCGTCGAAGACGAAGAGCTCGGCCGGCTCGGTCGAGACCACGATGCGGGGCGGCCGGTCGGGGTCGAGGAAGGCCTTCTCGTCGGCCTTCTGCTCGGCGTCGCCGCCGGGGGGCTTCTCGGGGGGCGGGTTCGCGTCGTAGAGCTTCTTCACCGCCGGGGAAGGCGCGGCCACCGGCAGGAACGGTCCGGTCGACGAGGCGGCCTCGTACCAGAACTTCCCGCCGGCGAGCGTGTACCGCCGCGTCGAGGGGTCGAGCACGACGAACATCGGGGTGTTCACGATGCGCTCGAGATCCGACCCGGGGATGGCCTGCGCCACCGGCTTGCCGGCGTAGAGCAGGAGCACGGCCGGCTCGTTCGAGAAGATCATGCGTGGCGGGGTCGACTTGAGCCCCTCCGAGGAACGCTTCTCGGCCTGGTGGACGGCGAGGTTGGCGTGGATGGCGTCGAGGCTGAAGGCGAGGTCCCAGCGCGGGACCTCGGCCTCGATGATGGCGCCGAGCTTCGCCTCCTCGTCCTTCGTGATGTTCGGGAAGCGGACCCTGTTCACCTTGGCGGAGAGGGCCGTGGCCATGCGCGCGTCGCGATCGACGGCCACCGTGACCGTGAACCAGATGACGCCGAAGACCGGAGGCTTGTCCTTCGCGCCCCAGGACACGGCCGACCGGCCGGTCAGGGTCACGCCCTCGAACTTCTCGAGCTGCGGCTGGAAGATCTCGAGGTTCCCTCCGCCGACCTCGATGGTGCGGGGCCAATCGCTCGCCGGCTCGTCCACCTCCGGAGGCGGAGGCGGCGGCGGAGCCTCGGCTGCCCGGGCGAACGGCGCGAGGGCCAGGAGGGCTGCGGCGGCGAGGGCGAGGGAACGCATGGCGAAAGTGTAACGCCGGGGGATGGAGCGATCCGGCGGCACGGCCATGGGACGACTCAGCGGGGATGCTTCTTCTGCCCCTTCCTGGGGGGTGCGGCCTTCGGCGGAGGTGCGCCGGAGACCAGGAACGGCACGGCGAGCGGCTCATGGGGCCTGCCGTCGTCCGATATCACCTGGCGGGCCTCGATGCCTTCGAGCCGGAGCACGTAGCGAGACCCGGTGCGGAGCGGCTCGACGGGCACGAGCGTGTACCGGGAGCGGCCGGGGGCGATCTCGGACTCGGAGGAGGAAGGGACGAGCGCGTCCTGGGCGTCGAGCAGGACGAGGCGGGCGGCGCGGGTCCCGATCGGCAGGCGGACCTCGAAGGTCGCCGCCGGGTCGACGGGCTCGGACCCGGGGCCGGAGAGCGGCGCGACGATGGCGCCGAGCCTTGCCTCGACCGACTCGACCGGGAGCTGTGGCAGCGCCGCCGGACCGGTGGCGCCCGGGGAAGCCACGGGGCCGGACGGGCCGGGCGCACCGGCGGGGCCGGTGGGACCGGTGGATCCGACCGGACCGACGACATCAGCTGGTCCGCCCGACGGGGAAGGCGCCGGACCCGGGGTCGCGACAGGTGCCGCGACGACAGGTGCCGCGACTACCGGGCCGCTCGGAGCCGGGGCAGCCTCGGGAGACGGGGCGGGACGGCTACAGGCGACCGTCGTCGTGAGGAGCATCCCCAGCAGGAAAATCCGATGGAATCGGCTTCCCGTGCGGCTGCCGTGAGTCCGATAAGGTATATTATGTAAACTAAGACCGGGACCGGTCATGCGTGGGAGCGGCTCGGTCCGAGGTCGGTCCGACGGCTCTCGTTCGCCGCCTCCGGCCCGACCATGCCGTGTCGAGCACCGCACTCCCCCGACCGTGCGAGCACGCGGACGAGGCGCGGCGCGCCGTCCTGTCGGGCCACCGTGCACGGGCAAGGAGCGGTCGCTCCCTCGCTGGGCTCCCGCGCCACCGAGGTGAGCGCCTGGCGGAGCTCGGTCTCGAGCCGGCGCAGCCGCTCGATGCGGTTGCGGGCCTGGGCGATGTGCTCCGGCAGCCGGGCGCGCAGGATGCGCTGGAAGTCGACCGCCGTCCGGCACCCCTCCCGCATGGCCAGCATGGCGCGCACGTCGGGGATCGACAGGCCGAGCTCGCGAAGGTCGAGGATGAGCTGCAGCCGCTCGAGCGCCGCCCCGTCGTAGCGCCGGTGCCCGCCGTCGCTCACCGAGACCGGCTGGAGCAGCCCCTGCTCCTCGTAGAAACGCACGGTCCGGACGGTCTCCCCCGTCGCCCGGGCCAGGTCCCCCGATGTCAGTATCCGTTCCATCCATCTGGATGGCTAATGGCCGTGCGATCCCGATGCAACGGCGTTGCAACGGATGGGCAACGCCCGGACGGACCTGGTCAATCCCCGGACAGGACGCTGCGGGCGATGACGAGCCTCTGGATCTCGCTCGTTCCCTCGTAGATGGTCTGCACCCGCGCGTCCCGGAAGTACCGCTCCACCGGGAACTCGTCGATGTAGCCGTACCCCCCGTGGATCTGCACGGCCTTCGAGACCGCCACCTGGGCGGCCTCGCTGGCGAAGAGCTTCGCGATGGCCGCCTCGCGGCCGTACGGCTGCCCCTGCTCCTTCAGCGCGGCCGCCCGGAGCGTGAGGAGCTGGGCGGCGTCGTGGGCCGTCCGCATGTCGGCGAGGGCGAAGGAGATGGCCTGGAAGTCGGCGATGGGCCTCCCGAAGGCCTGCCGCTCCCGGGCGTAGCGGGCCGAGGCCTCCAGCGCGGCGCGGATGGTCCCGGTGGCCTGGGAGGCGATGCCGATGCGTCCGCCATCGAGGGCGGAGAGCGCGACCCGCAACCCGTGGCCGAGCTCTCCGAGCACGGCCGTGGCGGGGATCTCGCAGTCCTCGAAGGTGAGCGCGACGGTGCTCGAGCTGCGGAGCCCCATCTTCTCCTCGTGGCGCCCCACCACGAGCCCGGGGGTGCCTCCCTCGACCAGGAAGGCGGTGATCCCGCGGTTCCCCGCCCCCACGTCGGTGCGGGCCCAGACGATGATCACCCCGGCCCGGTCGCCGCTCGTGATCCACTGCTTCGTGCCGTTCAGCACCCAGCGGTCCCCGCGCCGGTCGGCGCGCGTGCTCATCGAGTTGGGATCGCTGCCGGCCTGGGGCTCCGAGAGCCCGAAGGAGCCGGCGAGCCATTCGCCGCTCGCGAGCCGGGGGATGCAGCGCCGCCGCTGCTCCTCGGTGCCGAACTTGTGGATGGCCTCGCCCACCATGTTGGTGACGGCCATGGTGACCGAGAGCGAGCAGTCGGCCCTGGCGATCTCCATGATGGCGAGCGCGTAGGCGACGGCCCCGGCCTCGGAGCCGCCGTACTCGGCCGGGGTGTTGACCGAGAGCATCCCGAGGGCCCCGAGCTCGCGAACCAGCGCCTCGGGGAACCGGCCCGTCCGGTCGGCCTCCGCGGCGACGGGCTCGGCCCGCTCCACGGCGAACTTCCGGGCGGCCGCCGCGACGGCCTGCTGGACCTCGGTCACCTCGAAGTCCACCGCCCTAGCCCTTCAGCACGTTCGCGGCGATCACCAGCCTCTGGATCTCGCTCGTGCCCTCGTAGATCTCGGTGATCCGGCTGTCTCGCCAGTGGCGCTCGGCGTCGTACTCCTTCACGTAGCCGTACCCGCCGTGGACCTGGATGGCCTTCGAGGTCACCCGCTCGCACATCTCGGAGGCGTAGAGCTTCGCCATGGCGCTCTCGGCGCTGTGGCGCACGCCCCGGTCCTTCATCCAGGCCGCACGCCAGACGAGCAGCCGGGCCGCGTCGATCTCGGTGGCCATGTCGGCGAGCATGAACTGGATGGCCTGGAACTGGGTGATGGGCTGGCCGAAGGCCTTGCGCTCCTTGGCGTAGGCCACCGCCTCCTCGTAGGCGGCCTGGGCGATGCCGAGCGCCTGCGCGGCGATGCCGATGCGCCCGCCGTCGAGGGTCTGCATGGCGACCTTGAAGCCCTCGCCCTCCCCGCCCAGGCGGAAGCGCTCCGGCAGCACCACGTCCTCGAAGAAGAGCGTGCAGGAGCCGGAGGCGCGGATGCCCACCTTCTCGTCCGGCCTGCCGCGGCTGAAGCCCTTCACCGACGTCGGGACCAGGAAGGCGGAGATGCCCTTGTGCCCCTTCGAGCGGTCGGTCATGGCGAAGACGATCACCACGTCGGCCTGGGGGCCGTTGGTGATGAAGTTCTTCGTGCCGTTCAGGACGTACTCGTTGCCCTTCTTCACGGCGAGCGTCCGCATCTCGGCGGCGTCCGAGCCGCTCATCGGCTCGGTGAGCGCGTAGGCGCCGAGCCGCTCGCCGCGCGCGAACGGGACCAGGAACTCCTGCTTCTGCTCGTCGGTCCCGAACTTGCTCACCGGATCGCAGTAGAGCGAGTTGTTCACGCTCATGATGACGCCGGTGCCGGCGCAGCCGCGGGAGATCTCCTCCATGGCGACGGCGTAGCTCACGTTGTCCATGCCGGCCCCGCCCAGCTCGGCGGGGATGGCCACGCCGAGGAGCCCCATCTCGGCGAGCTTCTTCACGGCGTCGGCGGGGAACTGGTGGTCGAGGTCCCACTTCCGGGCGTTGGGGCGGAGCTCGGAGTCGGCGAACTGGCGGCAGAGTTCCCGGACCTGGCGCTGCTCCTCGGTGAGCTGGATGTTCATCGTTCCTCTCGGTGTCAGGTGCCCAGGAAGCGGGCGGGACGCTTCTCGACGAAAGCCTGCAGGCCTTCCTTGCCGTCGGCGGTTCCGAAGAGCATGCCGAACGCGACGGCCTCCATCTCCTGGCCGGCGGCGAGCTGCGGCGCCGCGGTGGCGCGCAGGATGCGCTTCGCGGCGGCGGTGGCGCCCGGCCCCTTCGCGGCGATCTTGCGCGCTTGGCCCATGCAGTGCTCGAGGAGCTTCTCGGGGGGCAGGACCTCGAGGGCGAGGCCCCACGCCTTGGCCGTGGCCGCGTCGGCCATGTCCCCGGTGAGGACCATCTCCATGGCCCGGGCCGGCCCCACCCGGCGCTGCAGCCGCTGGGTGCCGCCGAAGGCCGGGATGATTCCCAGGTTGACCTCGGGCTGGCCGAAGCGGGCCTTCTCGCTCGCGTAGACCAGGTCGCAGGCCATGGCGAGCTCGCAGCCGCCGCCGAGCGCGAAGCCGTTCACCGCGGCGATGGTGGGGATGGAGAGCCCCTCCAGCCGCTCGAAGGTGCGCTGCCCGGCCTCGGCGAAGCGCCGGGCGTCGAGCGGCGAGAGCCTCGACATCTCGGCGATGTCGGCGCCGGCCACGAAGGCCTTCTCGCCCGCGCCGGTGAGGATGAGGGCGCGCAGGGTCCGGTCGGCCTCCACCTCGGTGAGCATCTCGCCGAGCTCCCGCACCGTGCGGGTGTCGAGGGCGTTCAGCGCCTTCGGCCGGTTCATCGTGGCGATGCCGACGCCGTCCTCGATCCGCCAGAGGATGTTCTCGAGCTGCATCCCGCCTCCTCGCCGCGCGCGCGGCTCAAGCGTACTTGTGGAAGCCGCGCCCGCTCTTCCGGCCCAGCCAGCCGGCCGCAACGTACTGCCGGAGAAGCGCGGCGGGGCGGTACTTGTCGTCGCCGAGCTCCCGGTGGAGGACGTCGGCGATGTAGAGACAGGTGTCGAGCCCGATGAAGTCGGCGAGGGTGAGCGGCCCCATGGGGTGGTTGAGCCCCAGCTTCACCCCGGTGTCGATGTCCTCGGGCGTCGCCAGCCCCTCCTGGAGCGCGAAGCAGGCCTCGTTGATGAGCGGGATGAGCACCCGGTTCACGATGAACCCGGGAACGTCCTTCGACGTCACGATGGTCTTCCCGAAGGTCCTGGTGGCGAGGTCGGCCACGGTCTTCCAGGTCTCGTCGCTCGTCTGGAGGCCGCGGATGATCTCGATGAGCTGCATCACCGGCGGCGGGTTCATGAAGTGCATCCCGATGAACTGGGCGGGGCGACTCGTGGCCGCGGCGAGCTGGGTGATGGAGATGGAGCTCGTGTTCGAGGCCAGGATGGCGTGCGGCGGGAGGAGCAGGTCGAGCTTCCGGAAGAGCTCGATCTTCGGCTCCGCCTTCTCGACGATGGCCTCGATGGCGAGGTCGGCTCCGGCGGCCGCCTCGACCGCGTCGGCAGGCGTGATCCGATCGAGCGTCCCCTGCCGCTGCTCCGCGGTGATCTTGCCCTTCTCCACGAGCTTCTGGAGGCTCGCGCCGAGCTTGCCGTGCGCCTTGGCGGCGAGCCCGGGGACGCCGTCGACCAGCGTGACGGCGAGGCCGGACTGGGCCGCCACCTGTGCGATGCCGCTGCCCATCTGCCCTGCGCCGACGACTGCGATGCGCTGGATCGCCATGGAGGCTCCTGTGCGGGGATTGGCCTAGATACGGAGTTTCCGGCTCGCTTGTCAATCGGCGCGTGGAGCCGATCCGGCGATGGCGAGGACCACCGGACCGCTCTCCGACACGACCACCGAGCGGACGGTCCGCCGGGCCGGTCCGGAGGGGCCGGCGACCCGCACCGCGACCTCGTATTCGCCGTCCGGGAGCTTCACGTCGTGTCGCACCTGCCGCGGCGCCCCGTCGGGAAAGCGGTACTCGGCGTGGCGCAGCGCGCCATCCGGGTTGCGGATGTCGACCTCCAGGGTCCGGATGGCGGGCGCGTCCTCGAGGTCGTAGACGAGCGTGACGCTGCGGGGCATCCCGCGCAGGAAGAAGAGACCGATGGCGCCGACCCCGAGGAGCAGGAGCAGGCGGAGCGCGCCCTTCACTCCCCGGAGCCCTCCCCGCCCTCGCGCCCCTTGCGCTTCACGCGGACGCGCACCGGGGGGCTGGGCGAGTCGTCGGAGGCCTTGAGCCGCATCTCGGCGTGGATCTCCACCGTCATGTTCTCGACCGACTTCAGGATCTCGCGCCGGAAGGTCTCGGAGTCGAGGAGGCGGCGGAGCTCCTGCGCCACGACCCGCAGCACCTCGTCGCGGGCGCCGGAGGCCTGGGAGACGAGGTAGGTGGCGAGGTCCTTCGGGAGCTTCCACTCCCGGGCCACCTTGCGGGCGCCCTCCTCGGTGAGGAAGAGCGCCCCCACCCCGGTGAGCACGGCCTTCCGCACCACGTCGGCGACGAAGCCGACGGTGCCGGGTCCGCCGGCGACGTCCTCCGGGGGGGTCGTCGGGTCGTCGGGGATCTCGGGGTCGGCCATGGACCGAGCCTACCCCATCCGCCGCCGCCCGGATCCGCGCATCACGCCCGGGGCTGGGCCCCGATGACCGGGAGCCGGGGAGCCTTCATGACCTGCATGGAGATGGCGCCCGCCACCTGGCCGGCCATGGCGATGAACGCACGGGCCTGCGGGCCGTCGGGGAGGGCCTCGACCACGGGCATCCCGGCGTCGCCGCCCTCGCGCACCGCGAGGTCGAGCGGGATCTCGCCGAGGAAGCGGATGCCCATCCGATCCGCCGCCGTCCGGGCCCCGCCGTGGTCGAAGATGGGGGTCTCGGCCCGGCAGTGCGGGCAGACGAAGCTCGACATGTTCTCGACGATGCCCAGCACCGGGATGCCGACCTTGTCGAACATGAGCTTGGCCCGGATGACGTCGGCGAGCGCCATGTCCTGCGGCGTGGACACGAGGACGACGCCGGCGGCCTTCACGTTCTGGGCGAGCGTGAGCGGGACGTCGCCGGTACCGGGCGGAAGGTCGAGCAGCAGGTAGTCGAGCTCGCCCCAGTTGACGTCCTTCATGAGCTGGAGGAGCGCGCCCGTGACCATCGGGCCGCGCCAGATCATGGCCTGGTCGGGGTCGACGAGGAACCCGATGGACATGAGCTTGAGGCCGTGCGCCTCGATCGGATCGAGCCGGTTCCCCTCGACGGTGCGCGGTCGCTCGGTGACGCCGGTGAGGAGCGGGAGCGAGGGGCCGTAGATGTCGGCGTCGAGGACGCCCACCTTGGCGCCGGAGCGGGCCAGCGCGAGGGCGAGGTTGATGGTCACGGTGGACTTGCCGACGCCGCCCTTGCCGGCGCCGACGAGGACGATGTTCTTCACGCCGGGCGTCATGGAGGACTGGGCCACCCCCGGGGCCGACCGGACCCGGGCGCCGAAGCGCAGGTCGACCCGGGTGGCGCCGGCGGCGCGCAGGGCCGCCTCGACGTCGCGGGCGATGGTGTCCTTCATCGGGCACGCCGGCGTCGTGAGCTCGACCTGCAGGGAGGCCACGCCGCCCTGGACCGTGAGGTCCTTCACCATCCCCAGGCTCACGATGTCGCGGTGGAGCTCCGGGTCCATCACCTTGCGAAGTGCGGCCATTGCGCCGTCGAGAGAGATCTCCATGGTGGCGGGGCTATAGCCGGACGCCCCCGCCATGGCAAGATGCCGCCGTGCTTCGCGTGATCCGGCTGGAAGGAGACGTGCCGAGGACCGGTGGGCGGGAGCTCGCCGCCCCCGGGGCCGCGATCTGGGTGGACTGCACCCCCGAACCCGAGAACCTCCAATGGCTGGCGGGCCGCTTCGGCTTCCACCCGCTCGCCCTCGAGGACGCCGCGCACGCCGACCAGCGCTCCAAGTTCGAGGACTATCCGGGGACGGCCTTCGTCGTGCTGCACCGCCTCTCGGCGCTGCCCGAGGGCGAGGGGCTGGGCGACCTCGAGCTGCACGCCTTCCTCACCGAGGAGGCGCTCGTGACCGTGCGGGCGAATCCCATCGCCGAGCTCGACCAGGTCTTCGAGCGCGCCCGGAAGGACCCGGGCGTCCTCGCCCGGGGCGCCGACTTCGCGCTCTACCTCGTCTACGACGCCATCACCGACGCCCACTTCCAGATCGCCGACCAGCTCCTCGACGAGGTGGAGGTGCTGAACGAGGAGGTCGTCGAGGATCCGCACGAGCGCGAGGTCCAGGAGCGGGTGGGAACGCTCCGCCACCGGCTCGCCCACATGCGCCGTCGCATCGCGCCGCAGCGCGAGGTGCTCGCCGCGCTGGCCCGACCGGGGCAGCCCGTCGTGCACGAGAGGACCATCGTCTACTTCCGCGACGTGCAGGACCACATCGTGCGGATCACCGAGGAGCTCGACGTGGCGCGGGACCTCGTCGCGCAGACCATGGAGATCTACCTCTCGTCGCTCAACAACAAGCTGAGCGCCGTGATGGCCCGGATGGCGCTCGTCTCCACCATCTTCCTCCCCCTCACCTTCATCACGAGCTTCTTCGGGATGAACCTGCCCGGAACCGACCGCATGGTGGGCTGGTGGGCCGTGGCCGCGGTGACGGTGGTGCTCCCGCCGGCGATGTTCATGCTCTTCCGGCGGCGCGGCTGGTTCTAGTCGCGGGTCAGGCGCGCGGACGCACCACGATCGTCCCGGGCCCGCCCTCCGTCCCGTCGATCTCCACCTCGACCGGCAGGAAGGCGCGGACGACGTCCGCGTTCGTCGACAGGTGGCGGGTCACCTCGGAGACCGAGTAGCGCGTGACCCGGCCCACGCCCTCGGGGCGCGGCGCCCGGCCGGAGGCGACGAGCGCGGCGGGCACGAGCAACTGGTCTCCCATGTGCAAGTCGACGGCCGCCTGCCCGTCGAGGAAGCGAGAGAAGTCGGCCGCGGCGTCGTCGGCGACCCGCTCCGGCGCCTCCCCGCGGTCCCCGGTCGCGCCGTGGCCGGAGACGGTCCGCTCGAAGCGGGCCACCACGATGAGATGGCTCCCCCGGGACGGCCCGGTGGGAAGTGGCACGGCGCGGGCGGCGGCGGCGACCCCGCAGTCCCGCAGTCGCCGTTCGGCCCTGGAGGCGAGCCGCTCGGCCACCTCGAAGGGCTGGCCGGCGACGAGGGACAGGGCCTCGGCCTCGAGGAGGGTCCCCCGGTGCAGCAGGTCGAGCGGCGGCATGGCCCGGGCGGGATGGATCCGGGCGGTGAGCTCTCCACCCCCTTCGGGGTAGAAGCCCGCCACCTGCAGGCACAGGTCGAAGGCGAAACCCATCCGGGCCATTGCCGGCGCCCAGACGAGTGCGAGGTAGTGGAAGGAGGGGCTCCCGCCCTGGTGCGTTCCGCCCCGGAGGGTGAGCTCGCTCGCACCTCCGGCGAGGGCGAGCGGCCAGCAGAGGGTCTGGAAGAGGAGCGGGGCCGACCCCGCGGTCCCGATGTCGAACGCGCGGACACCAGGTGTCGCAACCTGGCGTGGCGCAAAGAGAATATGATCCGAGCCGACGGAGGCGCCCTCCAGGTCCGCCTGGCAGAGTTCTGCCATCGCCCTCGCTGCGGACAGGTGCTGAGGGCGGAGGCCGGGTTTCGCCCGGCCATGCCGGACCCGGGAGATCCGGAACGGGGCGCCGGTGACGGCGGATAGGGCGAGGGCGCTGCGGAGGATCTGCCCCCCGCCCTCCCCCTGGGCGCCGTCGAGGTCGATGAGGGGGCGGGCGCCCATGCGAGAAGCATCTAGAACCGGCCCGCGAACCGGGTCAAGCGCCCGACTTTCGTCGAAATAGGGTTCTCGCTCCGCCGTAGGGGGGTGCATGGTTGCAGCCCACGCACTCCCCGGGATAGTTTCCGCCGTCTCCTGGCCCGCCACGAAGCAGGGGGATCGGGTCCTCTTGGCGCCTCCATCCCACGACGCGAGCCTCGCCCTCTCGGCCTCGCGCGGCGACCGGAAGGCGTTCGCCCGGCTCGTCGACGAGAACAAGCGGTCGGTCTACGGCCTGTGCCTCCGGCTGCTTTCCGACCCCGAGGAGGCCCGGGATGCGGCGCAGGAGGCCTTCACGCGCGCCTACGCCTCGCTCGAGAGCTACGACCTCGACCAGCCCTTCGCCCCCTGGGTGCTCCGCATCGCGCGGAACCACTGCCTCGACCTGCTCCGCCGGCGCCTCCCGGCCCGCGCGCGCGTCGAGCTGGACGCCGACGTGGAGGAGGGGCCGCAGCGGGATCTCCCCGACACCACCTCCGAGCGGGCGGACGACGCCATCGAGAAGGCGCAGACGCGGAAGGCGCTCGAGCAGGCCGTCGCCGCGCTGCCGCCCAACTACCGCGAGGTCGTGCACCTCTTCCACGTGGAGCAGCTCTCCTACAAGGAGATCGCCTCCACCATGGGCGTTCCGCTGGGGACCGTCATGACTTGGCTGCACCGCGCCCGTGCCCAGCTCCGCACGCAGCTCGAAGGACAGGAGGTGTCGCCGTGATCGACGCCCGCCACATCGCAGAGGACGAGGCCCAGCTGTACCTCGAGGGCGCCATCGAGCCTTCCGAGGCGGTCCGGATCGACGGTCACCTCGCCGGATGCGTCGAGTGCCAGGCGCTCGTGGCCTCGTACGAGGCCCTGTCGGAGGCCCTCTCCGCGCTGCCGATCGCCGACCCCCCGGCCGACTTCACGGTCGGTGTGATGGCGCGCATCGACGAGCGCGAGGCGTCCCGCGCCGCCGAGCGGGAGGTCACGCTGGCGGTCCTCGGCGTGGTCGCCGTCGCCCTCGTCGGCGGGCTCGCCCTCGCCGGGCAGGCCGCCTGGGGACCGGTCCTCTCCGCGGTCTCCTCCAGCGGTGTCCGGCTGCTCCAGGCCTTCCGCCTCTCGTCCGACGTGCTCTCTCCCGTGGTGTCGGTCCTCCGCCTCCAGATCGCGGGGCTCACCGCGCTCGTCGCCATCCCCCTCTTCCTCGCCCTCTTCCGGCTGGCGGCCCCTCGCCACGGCCAGGCCGCCTGACCCGGAGCATCCCCATGCTGACCGCCCTCCTCGTCGCCGTCGCGCTCGCCGCCCCCAAGGCGCCGCCGCCTCCCCTGCCCCCACCCCCTCCCTCCCTGGCGGGTCCCGTTCCCGGCGCGCCGGTCGCCGTGAACCGCCTCCTCGGGGAGTGGCCGGAGAAGCCCTCGGGCGCTCGCGTCACCCTCTCCGACGGGAAGCTCACCGTCGACAAGGCCCTCCGCAAGATCGCCGACGCGGCGGGGTGGAGCATGGTCGCGAACACCGGCCGGGCCGGCGACCGCATGCTCGTCATCTCGCTCAAGGACGTCCCCGTCGAGGACGCCCTCGTGGCCGTCCTGGAGGGATCGACGCTCGCCGCGACGCGGCGCGGCGCCACCGTCACCGTGGCCCCGAGCCTGCCGACACCGGTCGAGACCCCGGTGCTCTCCGGCTTCGCCGCGCCGAGCGGCAAGAAGGTCAGCGCCAGCTTCTCCGACACCCCCGTCGACAAGGCGCTCCGCAAGATCGCCGACGCGGCCGAGTGGTCCATCGTGCTCCCCCCCGGCCTGCGCGGGGCGGTGAACGCGAACTTCCGCAACACGCCGGTCGAGGAGGCCCTGAAGGCGGTGCTCGGCCAGTCGGGCCTGACGGCGTCCCGCGACGGCTCGGTTGTCACCGTCGCCCGGGAGTCGGGCCCGCGGATCGTCATCCGCGGCGACAAGCGCCGCCTCGTCTTCGACGCCGACGGCGAGGTGCTGACGGAGGACATCCAGGGGATCGCCGACGAGGCCCGCCAGGCCGCGGCCGAGGCGATGGCCGACGCAGCGCAGGGGCTCCAGGACGGAAACAACGGGCCCGGCAGCAAGGGCAAGGACAAGGTCCTCTCCGGCGACATCACCATCGGTCCGGGAGAGCGCTGGCGAGACGTCGTCGCCCTGCGCGGCAACGTCCGGATGGGGCCGGGCTCGTCCGCCCGCCAGGTCACGGCCGTGCTGGGATCGGTGGAGCTCGAGCCCGGGGCCACCGTCGAGAAGGAGGTCGTGGCGGTGGGGGGCAACGTCCACGTCTCCTCGGGCGCTCACGTGGGCAACGACGCGGTGAGCGTGGGCGGCGAGGTCTCCATCGACCAGGGAGGGACCGTCGAGGGGCAGGAGGTCTCGGTGAGCGTCCCCGGCGTCGGCAGCCTCCTCGGCCTCGCCGCGCCGAGCCCGGGGGCGGCGAAGGGCATGGCCTTCGGGTGGCGCATCCTGCAGGCGCTCGCCAAGTTCGTGGTCTTCTTCCTGCTCGCCCTCCTGCTCCGGGCCATCGCCCCCGCCCGGCTCGACCGGGTCACGGCGAGCCTCAGCCGGTCCCCGCTTCGGGACGTCCTCGTCGGCCTCCTCGGGACCATCGCGATGCCGGTGCTCACGGTCCTGCTCGTGGTGACCATCGTCGGCATCCTGCTCGTGCCGGTCCAGCTCATCGCCATCCTGCTCGCCGCCATCCTCGGCTACACGGCCCTCGCCCTCCTCATCGGCCGGGCCATCCCGCTCGAGGGGAGGAAGGGGGAGGCCATCATCCAGCTCGCCATCGGAACCGGCATCGTCGTGCTGGTGAGCGAGATCCCCGTGGTGGGCGTCCTCGCGATGATCTCGGCGTGGCTGCTCGTGTTCGGGGCGGTCCTCCGGTCGCGGGGCGGGCAGCCACCCCCGACGGGTCCCCTGCCCACCACTCCGACGACGCTCACCGCCACTCCGGGTGCATGAGAAACGGGGGGGCTCCCCACCCGGGCCTTGAGTCAACGGACTTTTGGCGACAAGGAGGCGGGATGACCCTTCCCCGCCTCGCAGTGCTCGCCGCAGCGTCCGCCGTCCTCGCCTGCGCCACTCCCTCCGGCGCCCCCGTCCCGGTGACCACGCCGGCGCCCGGGGAGACCCGGCCCCGCGACTTCCAGCCCACCGGCGAGGTCTTCTTCGACGCCCAGGGCTCCGGGACGAGCGTCGCCTTCAGCGACTTCCGCATGGTCGGACCGCGCGTGAACATGACCCGCGCCGACGACGGCAGCTGGCGCGGCAACGTCGGCGACCGGGAGATGATCCTGAAGGTCCAGCCCGGACGCATCACCGGCGACGGGGTCGATCTCTACGTCGTGAAGAAGGTCGGGGCCACCACCACGGTGAGCGTCCAGGGCATGTACTTCCAGCGCCAGGTCTGGTTCACGTTCAAGGCCGGCGAGATCCAGGGCACCACCGACGGAGGGCGCTGCTCCTTCGACCTGAACCCCGGCCAGGCGCCGGGGTACTGGACGGGCGGCGTGGGGTGCGGCGGCAGCATGCGCATGGGGACGCTCCAGCTCACCGGCACGGCCGCGAACCTGGCGGAGCCGCCCCTGCCGCAGCTCGTCCTCGCGCTCGTCGCCGTCCTGCCGTAGGCGGGGCGCTCAGGGCTTCTTGACGCCCCGGACCGGGAGGCGCGCGAGCGCCTCCAGCGCCGCCTTCCGCACGTCCACGTAGTAGTCGGACCGGAGCGCCTCGAGGCGCTGCGAGGCCGCCTCGTGGCGGATCTTCCCGAGGGAACGCGCCGCCGCGGTCCGGACGGCGGGCCGGTCGGAGAGCAGCTCGCGTGAAAGCGCCTCGCCGGCGTCCGGCGAGCCGAGCAGCCCGAGCGCCTCCACCGCCTCCACCCGCCCTCCCCTGGCTCCGGAGTCGAGGAGTTCGAGGAGCGGCTTCACGCCCCCGGGGGCCCCGAGCCGACCGAGCGCCGTGGCGGCGGTCGCGGCGTGCGCGCCTCCCAGTTGCCCCGCGATCGCCGGGACCGCGGCGGGATCGCCGGTGGCGCCGAGGGCCCGCAGGAGGGCCTCGAGGTCATCGGGGTCGGCGCTGCGTGCCGGAAGGGCGGCCACGAGGGAGGCGAGTCCCGGAGACCCGAGCGGGCCGAGCGCCTCGTACGCGGCGAGCCGGACCGCGGGATCGGGGTCCCGGGAGAGAGCCGCGAGGGGCGCGACGGCGGAGGCCTGCCGGGTCGCCCCGAATCCGCGGGCGGCCGCCGCCCGCAGGACCGGATCCGGGGAGGTGGAGAGCCGGGCGAGCATCGGGCTCGCCGTGCCCGGCTGGAGCCGGGCGAGAGCCCCGGCCACCTCCGCCAGCTCCGCGCCATCGCGGTCGCCGAGCGCGGAGAGGCGCTTCTCCAGGGCCGGGACGGCCGCTGGCC